>JAQBOT010000227.1 GCA_028287885.1 Pedobacter sp. | reverse complement strand
TTCGCGAAAATATCTAACTTTTTCTGCTCTTCACCTTGAATGTTAACCGTACCGGCCTCACCAAGCATATCTACCAGGCCCGCTTTATTGACTTCACGATTTACGATTTTGGCAGCGATACCGATGTCCCGCAGAAGCCTGGACAGTTCGCCTTTGGCATATGGAAAGTCGCCTTGTTTCTCAAGAATGAACTGACCTAACGTTTTAAATCCAGCCATAGTAACTTAGTGTATAGTTTACAATTACCTTTTGCCTAACTCTATAACTTCTAAGTTAAGGATTTTTTCCTCTGAAACATCAAAACGAATTAAAGTTCTCACTTTGTGCCAGCCAGTTCTCCCTGCTGCTCCGGGGTTAATGTGTAGACACTTTATCTTAGGGTCAAATACGACTTTAAGGATATGTGAGTGCCCGGTAATGAACAGCGTTGGAGGGTTAGTGTATATTTCAGGCTTTACTTGTGCCGAGTATCTACCGGGGTATCCACCAATATGGGTCATCCAAACATCCACTTGTTCGCAATGGAAACGAAGATGTTCAGGAAACTCCAGGCGGATATCTTTATCATCAATATTGCCATACACGCCTTTAAGCGGCTTAAAGGCGGCAAGTTTATCTGCAACTCCGGCACCGAAATCTCCAGCATGCCAGATCTCGTCACAAGTATCAAAATATTTAAATACGGCGTCGTCTAAATAGCTATGCGTATCCGACAGCAATCCAATTTTTTTCAAAGTAATCGTGTTAATAGGCCAGAAAGAAATCCTTAAGCAAACTTACATAAGCATCGGTATAAATGCCTGTTGAAGCGTAAATATAAAAGTTCTCCTGGACCACAGGCTTTGATGCGAAACTAAAGCACACAATCTGCCGGAATTCGGCTTTCGTATCGTCTGAGAAAACATGCACAATTCTACTCGGAAACAAGCGTACTAACACCGCATTTACGATCATCTGTTCTGCCTGTTTCACCGGTAGTATTAGCCAGAACACACCATCAGGACTAAGCAAGTCAGCTACTTTCTTAATTAAGGAATCAAAAAAAGCTTCATGCGCATGCCTGGCAACTCCTTTTCTCGGTTCAGAGCTTTTTAGGTCATTAACAAAGTAAGGAGGATTTGACAGGATCAAATCATAGCGATGACTGCTATTATATTTAGAAATATCTGCACAATGGATGAATAGCCTCTCGGCAAAAGGAGAACTCTTGAAGTTTAGTTCAGCACGATTTGCAGCTGATGAGTCAATTTCTACCGCTTCAACCCTCGCGTTTTCGTAACGCTGCGCAAGCATGAGCGCAATCACACCAGTTCCGGTGCCAATGTCCAGTATATATTTTGGAGAAAAATGTGTCGCTAAGACTCCGACTAAGACCCCATCTGTGTTGATTTTCATGGGGCAATCCGATTGGTCTACCTCAAATTGCTTGAATTTGAAAATACTGCCCATACCTAGCGCTCGTATAATTCAAGAGGCAGCCCATCAGGGTCTGAGAAAAAAGTAAAGCGTTTGCCAGTAAATTCATCGATACGCACAGCTTCAGTCAAAACACCTTTCGCATTCAGCTGCTGAATGACAAAGTCTAGATCATCGACTTCGAATGCCAGATGTCTTAAGCCGGCAGCTTCAGGCCTGGAAGGTCTTTCTGTAGGGTTTTCAAAAGAAAAAAGTTCGATTTGATACAGATCATTAACAGCCAGGTCTAGCTTGTAAGATTTGCGTTCAGCACGGTAGGCTTCATGTTTAACTTCAAGGCCTAAAATATTCACGTAGAAATCTTTGCTCCGATTGTAGTCGCTGCAAATGATTGCTACGTGATGTATCCTGTTAAACATGTTATCAGGCGCCTAGTAAATTATGTAAAACGTTCAGGTGAACTTGTTTTGCTTCCAACACAGAACCAAAGCTATTTCCATCTACAAGTAAAGCACCATCAGTAACGGTACCGAGTAAACTGAATTCAGTCTCAGAGGCAGCAAGCAGTTCAACAAATGCTTCCTGTTGATCTGAGCTTAGGGAAACTACTACTCTACCCTGAGCCTCTCCAAATAAGAAGGCGTCCGGACGAATTTCTTCATCTGAAGAGATGTCAAATCCAAGATCATTGACCATAGCCGATTCAAGTAGGTTTATGTACAAACCACCATCAGCAACATCATGTACTGATTTAACAAGCTTCTGGATAATCAATTGTTTGATCACCTGATGCATCGCATATTCTTCCTCAAGGTTAAAATATGGAGCTGGTGAAGCCTGAATTTTTAAGTATGAGGCCAAATATTCAGATGAGGAAATATCATTTTTTGAGGACCCGATCAAGTAGATCAGATCACCTGTTTCTTTAAAGTCTAAGGTTGTTAATGTTTCTACATTATCCAGAACACCCAGCATACCAATGGTAGGCGTCGGGAAAACTGGTCCTTCATCACTCGATTGGTTGTAGAATGATACGTTACCACCTGTAATAGGCGTTTCGAACTTCGTCGCGGCAGCACTCATACCATTAATGGCGCCAGCGAATTGCCAGAATACTTCAGGCACATACGGGTTACCGAAATTTAAACAGTTGGTAATTGCTACCGGCTCACCACCTGCGCAGGTGATGTTACGTGCTGCTTCAGCTACGGCAATCGCACAGCCAATTTCAGGATCAGCATTTACATACCTGGAGTTACAGTCTATAGTAAGTGCAATTGCTTTGTTTGTGCCTTTGATAGCGACAACAGCTGCATCACTTGGACGGTTGGAAGTCATTGTAGCTGTACCAACCATCGAATCGTATTGGTCAGTTACCCATCTTTTCGAAGCAATATTTGGATGCGAGATCAGGTGATCTGCAATTGCTTTTAAGTTCTCCGGAAAAGGTATGGTATTAATATTGAATTTTTTATATTCCTGGTAATAAGCAGGCTCTCTGTATTCCCGATCATAAACCGGAGCTCCACCACC
>JAQBOT010000194.1 GCA_028287885.1 Pedobacter sp. | reverse complement strand
GGCTTGTAGCCTCATAGTAGCCCCGGATTCGGTGCTTGGTGTCAAGCAGCACAAATAGGTTGCTGTAAATAAACTTTGCCTTTCCGTTTTCATCCTTCTTTATGGCGTCTACGAAGAGCTGCTTGTTAATCAAATTATAGACCTCCGCACTGTCGCCTGTTAATAGGTCCCATTTACCGGCCTTTGCGCCTAGCTTTTCACCATATTGTTTCAAAACCGCCGGATCATCATTCTTCGGATCAATACTCAATCCAACGAAGTTCAGCACTTTGTTACTTCCGTAATTTGCTTCGAATGCTTTAATCGCCTTATTCGCAAAGTTAACGCCGAAGTTGTTGCCCTGAGTGTAAAATAGATTCACGACCAGGATCTTTCCCTTATAGGCATCAAAACTTACAGAATCATTGTTTTGGTTAACCAGATGAAAGTTTCCCACCTGATGGTAATTGGTGTCAGGGATCTTTTCTCCATGGAAGGTGTGGAAGGTACCTGCGATTACTTTAGGGCCGAAAAAAGGAAGTGGCTTATACCTGTTCTTACCTTTTTCCTTTAGCAAATAATATAAAAATCCTGGTACCGCAAGAATGGTTACCAGGATTAAAATCTTCTTTATCGGGAAAAGCTTCATTACTGAAATGGCATGTGTAAATGCAGGTAGCTTCCTTCAATTAACATTAATACAATAAAATAAGCGATAAAAATAAACGAGACCGTAAGGCAAAGCTGTAGTCCGAGTTTTTCAAACTTCAAGTGCATAAAGTATGCAACAATATAAAACGCTTTTAAGATGGTTAAGCAGATGTACACAACGTTACCGACGTGGTGCGACATATATTCATGCGGCAGTACCCATAAGGCAATGATAAACTCAATTACCGTTATCAGCAGCAGTATTCCAAATACCTGCCATATCTTTTTCTTAGTTAAGCCAGCATGTTCGTCATGGCCGTGTGCCTCTGTTGTGTGTATGTGTTGATCAGACATAATATCGTTTTATATAAATTAAACTAAATAGAAGAAGGTAAATACGAATACCCAAACTAAGTCTACAAAGTGCCAGTATAAACCAACCTTTTCAACCATTAGGTAATGACCGCGTCTTTCGAACGTGCCGTTGATGGTCATCAAAAGGATAATTACATTCAACATAACTCCAGAGAATACGTGGAAACCGTGGAAACCTGTTATGGTGAAGAATAAGTTTGCAAACTGATGTGCGGCAACCTCTGAGGGTGCTCCGGTAAAGAAATGCTGCAATTCTTCTGCTGCAGGAATAGATCCCCACCAGAAACCTTCGTGGTTTAAGTGTGTCCACTCCAAAGCCTGACAGCCAAGGAACATAAACCCACCGATAACCGTTGCAATCATCCACCAAATAACTTCTTTCTTAGCTCTTCTATGGCCTGCCTCAACAGCAAGTACCATTGTGACTGAACTCATGATCAAAATGAAGGTCATTAAACCTACGAAAATAAGTGGTGCTCCACTTTCTGCTATCCCTGGAAAAGATTGAAACACCTTATCCGGATCAGGCCAGGTAAACTTCGAAAATCGTTGAGCTCCGTAGTAGATCAACAATGATGAAAAAGTAAAGGCATCCGAAAGCAAGAAAAACCACATCATTATTTTTCCGTACTCTACCGACCACGGTGAACGACCTCCACTCCATGGAGTAGTTTTTACCTGATCTAATTGTGATAATGAATCCATTTTAAAGTTTGTAATAGTTTGTTAAAAAGTCTAACTGTTCAAAAGTAAAAAAACATAGAGATATATCCATAATATATCTATAAAATGCCAGAATATGGACGTGATTTCCATCCTGTATTGCAGCTTTTCCGTTGATATTCCGGAGTAAGTGCCGGTTAGGCAACGGGCAATGAAGCAAAGACCGGCAAAGATATGGATCAAGTGAATTCCGGAAACAATATATATCATGGAAATTGCCGCATTGTTGTTCACCAATGTCGCACCACTTTGATATAAACTAGACCAGGCTTGCACCTGCAAAAATCCAAATACCAACCCTAATAACATGGTGGCCCACAAGAATGTTTGCTGTGGTTTAAACTGCCTATTTCTAAATGCTCTTGAGGCAAGGAATAAACAAATGCTGCTTGCAATAAGTATACCTGTGCTGTAGATGAACATATCCGGTAATACCAAACCATGCCCTTTTCCTTTCGCCGCCGAGAAAACAATATAGTAACTTGTCCATCCGCCAAACATAATTGTTGAGGAGACAATGAACAGCCAGATGATGAACTTTTTGGCCTTAAGCGTAGACCTATTTTCGTGTTGATTGATTGATTGTACCATAGTGATCTATTTTGTTATAAAGTCAAATAATAAGGCCAGCTGAACCAGCGGCAAATAAATAAATGAACCGAACATTACCTTCCGTGCGCTTTCCAAATCCCGGTTAAGGAATAGTTTAAAAGCCGTATATGCGAAGTATAGCCCGATCAGTACAGAGATGATAGCTACATAATAGCCACCGAAGCCATAAAACGTTGGCAACAGGCTTACGGGGATCAAGACCAGGGTACTCAGGAAGGTGATTAATGCACTTGTTTTGTCTCTTTTTGTAGTTGGAAGGAGTCTGAATCCGGCTTTTTTATAGTCATCATCCAACACCCATGCAATCGACCAGAAATGCGGAAACTGCCATACAAATTGAACCAAGAACAGAATCACAGCAATTTGATAATCTACGGGTTGGAAGTGGGTGTTTCGGCCTAATGCAGCTAAATAGCCAATCAGCGGTGGCAGTGCTCCTGGAATAGCGCC
>JAQBOT010000167.1 GCA_028287885.1 Pedobacter sp. | reverse complement strand
CTATGCAGGCGCAACCATATCGGAGCGTTGAGGAAAAACCCCAGACGGAGAACTTTCGTTATAATATCAGTAATCTCAATGATGCTTTGCAACAGCGGAATCAGTTTGAGATGGTATTCGACAATATCACCACTTACCCAGATGCTACGTTTGTGATGCTAAAAAGCAAAGGTCAAGGTGGATATAAGGCAAGTGTACAGCTCCATGAAAAAGACAGCTTCATCGATAGTTTATTAAACTACCCGACGACCTTTCAAGGTGAAAAATTAAGCTTTAAGTGGGAGGTAAATAACCAGCAGGCCGTCTATGTACCGGAAGATAGCACCTCTACCTCAGCCAGCGGATTAAAAAGATAAATGTGACCGTTGTCGATATTTGTGCAACGGAATCGCTTTCGTAGCTGTTCCCCTTTTTTAAACTTTCTACCGTCTTTGATCATAAACAGAACACCATGCTTGATCTCTTCCAGCCGCACGTACTTGTGATGCGCTACATCATAGGTACGCAATGTCCTGGACAAGTTCAGGTCTGTACAACTGGATGCTGAAGGATTCTGTAAATAACTTAGTATTGCTTTACGGATGTCGTCTGGAAAAAGGTTCTGATCCAAAAACGGACTCATCATCCTTTTAAAATTGTGCTTCCATTCCCCGCCATGTGGCTTTACTTTGTTTTTATATTCATTCCAGGTAAGTAGGTGCGCAAACTCGTGTACCGTAGTTACCAGAAAGGCATACGGGTTTAAGTTGTTGTTTACGGAAATCTTATGTCCCGCGGTTTCGAAAGGGTGACGATAATCCCCGAGCTTGGTTGCTCGATTCTTCGAAATCTTAAACTCACACTGAAAGTAATCAATCCACTTCGCGATTACTGGGGCAGCCTCGGCTGGCATATATTGTGCTAATAACTCAACCTTTTCCACACCCATTGTTCTTGGCCTAATGTATTAAATTTACTTTAGAAGCTGAAATGCAATCAAGCTGGCCAGATAAGCCATACCTGTCATATAACAAATCTGAATCAAAGGCCACTTCCATGATTTTGTTTCTCTAAACACAACCGCCACGGTACTCATGCATTGCATCGCGAAAGCATAGAACAGCATTAGAGATAAGCCTGTGGCAAATGTAAATACCGCCAGACCAGTATCCGGGTTCCTTGCACCCAACATCTTGTTGCGTATCGTATCGCTCTTTTCTGCGCCATCTACACTGTATATTGTAGCCATTGTCCCTACAAAAGCCTCCCTTGCTGCAAACGAAGTAACCAGCGCTATGCCAATCTTCCAGTCAAAGCCCAAAGGCCTAATTACTGGCTCGATGGTATGCCCTAAGATCCCTGCATAAGAGTTTTCCAATCTTTCAGCAGAATGGTCACGTTCAAGAGCTTTCTTTTGCTCAGGCTGAGCCGAAAGCTCCAATTGCTCATACTTCTTATCGATAGCCGCAAACCGCTTTGGAGGTCCGTAAGTAGCAAGAACCCAGAGAACAATAGAAATGGCGATGATCACCTTACCTGCTTCAAAAACAAACGTTTTTGACTTCTCATACATAGTAAACGCAACGTTTTTCCATCTGGGCATGCGGTAAACCGGCAATTCCATAATAAAGTACGACTTCTCTCTTGCTTTGATCAGAAATTTCATTACAAAAGCTACAAGCACTGCGGCGAGGATACTGATCACATACATCCCCATCAAAGTAAGGCCTTGAAGGTTGATAAACCCAAAGATCATCTTTTGTGGGATGATAAGCGAGATCAGCAAGGTATATACTGGCAAGCGAGCCGAACAACTCACCAGTGGCGAAACCATAATGGTAATGATTCGGTCTTTCCAGTTCTCTATGTTTCTAGCACTCATGATAGAAGGAACTGCGCATGCAAGGCTACCGATCATCGGGACAACAGATTTGCCGCTTAATCCAAACTTACGCATGATCTTATCCATCATGAAAGTAACCCGCGACATATATCCGGTGTCTTCCAGAACAGAGATAAACGCAAATAAAATAGCAATCTGAGGTATAAAAATGAATATGCCACCTAGTCCGGCAACAATACCATCAAAGAATAGATTGGTTAAAATCCCTGGAGGAAAATGCTGATGGCCATAGTCGGATAGCCAAAGAAATGTGCCCTCAATGAGTTCCATCGGATAGGTAGACCAGGAAAATATGGAGTTAAAGATAAAAAATAGAATGAAGACAAAAATGATGAAGCCCCAGAACTTGTTCGTGAGTACCGAATCTAGCTTGTCGCTAAACGCAAACTTGCGCGTTGCTCCTGTATCAACAACAACACCACTAAGTATCGAGCTTAAATATCTGTAGCGGGCGATCGTTTCCGCAGCCTGAAGCTTGTTGGATTCGAACTGGTTCGTCAGTTTAATCTCCTCCAATGCCTCATGTTCTATTTCTGTATAAGCGTCAAGATGCTCATGTTGGTGCAAAACCTGCATACAGAAATATTCATTGTCGCTTCCAACCAGTTCTTTTGCATGTTGAATTGCTGCGGGTGCAAGGGAGTGAATATCGGCACCCTTTACCTGGGTAGCAATATTAGTATGTAGAATCGCCTGTTTTAGTTGGTTAATGCCGACCTTATTCCGAGCGGCGATGGGTACCACTTGCACCCCTAAACGTTCGGCAAGCTTATTAAAGTTTATCTCGATACCTTCCTTTTCGGCCATATCGATCATGTTCAAAGCCAATATCACCGGTATACCAAGATCGGCAACCTGAGTAAATAGCAATAAATTACGGCGGAGGTTTGTGGCATCTACAACCACAATTACTATATCTGGATAGCTTGGATTGCTGGCATCAGCCAAAACCTGGAAGGCGATGCGCTCATCGCGGCTTTTTGGGTAAAGGCTATAGGTACCCGGAAGGTCAATTATCTCCGCCTGCTTATCAAAGTCAAGCTTACAATAGCCTATTTTCTTGTCAACCGTTATTCCAGGGAAGTTCCCTATCTTCTGGTTTAATCCGGTAAGTATATTGAATAGTGTTGATTTGCCCGTATTAGGATTACCAACTAAGGCAATTTTAATATTGGATGCCAAGGCTTTTTACTGAATTATAATAACAGACGCTTCATTCTTACGTAAACAAAGTTGATACCCAGCAACACGGATAGCCATAGGATCACCTAGAGGGGCAAAACGTTCTACTTGCACAATCTCTCCTGGTAGGCATCCCATTTCCATCAACTTAACGGACATTTCCAAATCAGTAAATGCTACGATCGTACCTTGTTCTCCGGGGTTTAACTGTGATAGTTTCATATTAAGAATAAGTGTGCAATTTAGCCCTTATCTATAACAAATCCAAATAAAGACAAGCATTAAAACTGGCTTAACTGATTATTACACAAAACCTATAAACTACGAAAGCCACGATGATCGTGGCTTTCGTAGTTAACTTTACATACGGATTCGCATGCCTCCAGGTCCTCCCCGTTCATTATTCATGTTCGGGTTCATATTCTTACCGCCCATTCTGTTCAACGAATACGTAAAAGAAACCATGTAATAACGTTTCAAGACATTATAGTTTAAATCGGTAATCGTGTTATTGCTGCTGGTTCTTAGCACACCCTGATTCTGGTTCAAAGCGTCATTAACTGCAAACTTAAATGTCCCCCTGTTTTTAAAAAACTGCTTGCTAATGTATCCATTCAGTAAAGTATAGCTTGTGTTGTATTGACTTCCTCTTCCTGTGTTCTGGTAGTAATCTACATCAGCCGCCAGGCGGATATTACCCGGAAACAGGTAACTAATATCTAACGTCGGATTTAACACATAGTAGGTTGTATTATTGTTTGGCTGTGCCGAGTAAGTTGCACGATTCAAAGAGCCATTAATTCCGGCTGTAAAATCGAACTTGTCCATGTTTGAAACTAATTTGTATCCGTTTGTAAGACTCCAATCGTTAGTAACGTTCTCGATTCCGTTAGTTACGTTTACACCACGACCGTAACTTGCACCTGCTGTAATATTAAAGTTTAGTTTATTACCCGGGATGATGGGCATACCGACACTACCGAAAAGGTTTCCCTGGTATACGCCCTTAACGTTAATGGGAGTAACTGCAATTTTCCCTGTCGCTGTGTCCTGAACACTGTTGTTTCCAAATGCGTTCATTGTTTGATTCACGTTAGCAAAGATGAACAAGGACCTATAATGTGCAAAGTCAAAATTGTTATAGAAAATCCTTAGGTTGTTGGTAAAGGAGGGCTTTAAACCAGGATTACCAATTGGGATAGTTTGCGTATTGGTATTATCTGGTATCGGTTGGATCTGACTAATTGATGGCTGCTGTGTGTTTCCACGATAATTAATTCGTAATCGCTTGCTGTTGCTAAACGTATACCTGTATTGCGCACTTGGCGTTAGATTATAAAAGTTCTGATTGATGTTATTGCCTGTAGTCAGGTTCTTATTCTCCCGGTCTGTATTTTGAACCGCAAGACCAGCATTCCAGATATACTTCTTACCTGTTTTGTTAAAACTAAAGCCAGCAGCGTTGGTCAGGGTTGTATTTTCGTATGTATTGGTATAACGAAAATCTACAACATCATAGTTCGAAGTGACTGGGTTAAAATCATAAGTAAACCTATTCGACCTATCGAAATTATAACGGTTTTCATAGTTCAGCTCTAAACTCAAAGTCTTAGATAGTGGCTCTGTATATACCAACCTAGAGGTGTTACCGAACGATTTCGAACTCTGGTCATTAAGTTGATCTGTATTATTGTCGGTTGTGTCCTGAATACTACTTGTAGTCAACAATATCTTGTTGTAGATGTCCGACTCAGAATTATTGACATTTGTATTTACATTAAGCGACAAGGATCGACCTCTTCTTAAAAACTTTCTTCTAATTAATAGATTGTCGGAAAGTGTTGGCGCCGTAGACTTCGTGTTGTAGGCCTGTGTTCCTACCGCTGTTCTATCGCTGTAATTGTTTGTATAATTCTCAGAACGGTTTAAAGTTGTTTCTGTATAACCTAAATTAGGTTGGATGCGTATCGACGTTAGCGAATCAATTTTGGTATCCAACAATAAGTTAAACCTGTGGTTAAGCTTCTCGGTTGTACTTTGCAGCGCATCCTGGAAGGTTGTTACTGTGTTTCCTAAAAGGTTTTGAGTTAAACTGTTTTGATCGTTAAACAAAGATGTCTTGTTAAAAAAGTAACTCGCGTTTAACTGGGTGCCGCTTTTAAAAACATTTGCGTAATTAAAACCTGCCGCATTGGTCTTGGTTATCCCCTGTTGGCCGGCAGAATTTCCACCTGCATTTCCTTGATTGCCGCCTCTACCGCCGCCACCTCCTCCACCAAAATTACCACCACCCCCAACGCCGCCACCAAAGCTTTGTTTGTTGACATTATTAAATTGGCCGATGACAGACATCTGTTCTTCACCTTTAAACCTATTTACATTCAAATTGGCATCGTAACGGTCATCACTCCCGTAACCTACACTGGAATTTCCAAAGAACCCATTCTTCTTGTCTTTCTTCGTCGTAATGTTGATCACCTTTTCACGGTTTCCGTCGTCTACGCCTGTAAATTGTGCCTGATCAGACATTTGATCAATAATTTGTATTTTGTCGATCATATCGGCAGGTAAATTCTTTGTAGCTAGTAATGGATCGCTCCCAAAGAACTCCTTTCCATCCACCTTAACCCGGGTTACAGATTCGCCTTGTGCCTTTACCGTACCATCCTTAGCTACTTCAACTCCGGGAAGCTTTTTCAATACATCCTCAACTACAGCATTTTCACGAACTTTAAAAGATCCGGCATTAAATTCCAAGGTGTCTT
>JAQBOT010000158.1 GCA_028287885.1 Pedobacter sp. | reverse complement strand
TCTCTTCCCCTAAATAGGGAAATGTGGCCGGGAGCATGTCCAGGGGTATGAATCCAAATCCAATCTGGCATATGTGGAAGATACCCATCCTTGGATAAAGCATGAATGTAGCCCCCAAGCTGTATCGGTTTTTTAGGAAACAAAAATGACATGCTGCTCATCAGTCCTCCGCCGACACTTGAATCGGGTGGCGGGTATGAAGAATGGCCAGTTAGGTAAGGCATCTCCAGGAAGTGGGCGTACACCTGTACCTTCCAACTGTTTAAAAGATCCTTCAACGCGCCCACATGATCAAAATGTCCATGAGTTAATATGATCGCCTTAGGCGGATTGTCTACACCAAACAAGGCTTCTGCCATACGTTTGATCTTAGCAGCGCTTCCATAAAGGCCCGCATCGATAAGTACCCAATCCTCGTCGCCGATTTGCACCATGTAGATGTTTACAAACACAATACGCATTCCCCAAACTCCAGGGGCTACCTGGAAATATTCTTCATTTTTCATAGGCTCGCATAATCTTATATCTGGTTATTTAACAATCATGTAGCGTCCTGGTTTCAAAAAAAGCTACGCACACAAAGCCCCCATTTTTAGCCTCCCGTATAAATGGTATATTTGTAGAAAGTAATCTCCCCATGATTAAAACAGCTTTTTTAAAAAAGAACATCTTCAATATTGTATTTGTGACCGTTTTGCTGGTGCTGGCTTTTGTTCCCTCCGCGAAAGCATTTATGCTTAAAGGTTTAATGGAAATTGGCCTTTTTAAGCCGAATACCGCTTTAACAAGCAAGCTTGGACCTGCAAAGGACCTTTCAGGAATCCGCTTTTCCGACAGTCAGGGTAAAGTTATTAACCTGGAATCCCTCAAAGGTAAAGTCATTTTCTTGAATTTCTGGGCAACATGGTGCCCGCCTTGTCAGGCAGAAATGCCATCCATAAACAAGCTATATGCTCGGTTCAAAGATGATCCAAACGTTGTTTTCATTATGGTCGACGCAGATTCTGATCTGGTAAAAGCTCGAAAGTTCCTGGACAAGAAAAGATATACTTTACCAGTGTATCAGGCAGCAAGTGACATCCCTGAACAATTGTTTAAAGGCTCCCTGCCGACGACCATTGTATTTGATAAAAAAGGACGAATAAGCTTCAATGAGGAAGGCGCTGCAAACTATGCCGATAAGAAGTTTGTTGCATTTATCGAGCAGCTTAGAAATATGAACGACTAATTACATTATACCCAAACCTTATGCAACAGCCATTTGACATAAACATTGGAGATGCCCATTATGCGGTGTTCCCAGAAGGCGAAGAAATATATACCATTTTTAAAGATGGTAAGGAATACATGCAGATTCAAAAAGATGCAGAAACCCATTGGTTAAAGCTAGATCCGGAAACTGCAATACCATTATTTGAACCCAATGATGAAGTAGATCGAATAGGCAGGGAAATTTTAGAGTTTAAGGAAGAGGAAGAAGAAGATGAAGAGGTGGGTGATGAAGATGATGAATAACTAACCTGCCCAACTATCCCTATCCAAACTTCGGTAGTGAATCGCTTCTGCAAGGTGTTCCAGCTCAATAGAATTACTTCCCTCCAGATCGGCTATGGTGCGAGACACTTTTAAGATCCTGTCATAGGCCCGGGCAGAAAGGCCGAGTTTTTCCATGGCGCGCTTTATTAAGCTTCTGCCTGCATCATTGATGTCACAAATGTTCCTTACCATATTCGGACTCATCTGCGCATTGTAGTGAATGCCTTGATGCTTTTCGAAGCGCAAGTCCTGCCAGTTGCGTGCTTTGATTACCCGTTCGCGGATGACCTCACTTTTCTCTGCAGGTTGCATAGAAGCAAGTTCGTTAAACTGAACTGGTGTTACTTCAACGTGCAGGTCTATTCTGTCCAATAGAGGTCCGGAAATCTTGCTAAGATACTTTTGTACAATCCCAGGCCCGCAGATGCACTCTTTATCTGGATGGTTGTAAAACCCACAGGGACATGGATTCATTGAAGCTATGAGCATAAAACTGGCTGGATATTCAACGCTAAGGCGTGATCTGGATATTGTTACCCGCCGGTCTTCCAATGGCTGTCGCATCACCTCCAATACGGAACGTTTAAACTCAGGTAGTTCATCAAGGAATAATACACCATTATGAGCGAGCGATATCTCTCCCGGCTGCGGATTAACGCCACCTCCAACCAGCGCCATGTCTGATATGGTATGATGTGGGCTCCTGTATGGCCGCTCGGTCATTAATGCGTCGAAAGCATTCAGCTTTCCGGCAACAGAATGAATTTTGGTGGTTTCTAAAGCTTCCTGCAGGTTCAATGGCGGCAAAATCGTTGGCAGTCGTTTTGCCAGCATTGTCTTTCCGGCACCTGGCGGTCCGATCAGTATCAAATTATGCCCACCCGCAGCCGCAATCTCCAACGCGCGTTTGATGTTTTGCTGTCCTTTTACATCGGCGAAGTCGTGTTCGTAGCTGTTGACGTTGTTGTAAAACTCATCTCGTGTGTTCACGATTACCGGTTCAAACTGCTCTTTGTCATTCAAGAAGCTGATTACCTCAGATAAGTTTCCCATGCCGTAAACATCAAGTTCAGATACTATAGCCGCTTCCCTTGAGTTGCCTTTTGGTAAAATAAAGCCTTTAAATCCAGCACTCCTGGCCTGTATAGCAATCGGAAGGGCACCTTTAATTGGTTGTAAGCCTCCGTCCAGGCTCAATTCCCCCATAATAAAGTACTTGTCGAGATCCTTGTCTTCCAGCTGTCCGGAAGCGGCGAGAATGGCTATGGCAATGGGGAGGTCGTAGGCAGTGCCTTCTTTTCTTATGTCTGCAGGCGCCAGGTTCACCACGATTTTTTGCCGTGGCATGCGTAGTCCCGCAGTTTGGATTGCACTTTCTATGCGGCGCAGGCTTTCTTTGATGGCATTATCAGGCAGGCCAACAATGTGATATTTGTTGCCGCCACCGATACTTACTTCGATTGTTATGGTTAACGCATCTACGCCAAAGACGGCACTTCCAAAGGTTTTTACCAGCATACACGTTATCAGATGTATACCAATCTAAATCAATTGAAAGTGACCGAGGTAATAAACTTTAAATTACATTTTACCCTGAGGCATTTTAGGCATTCCGCGCATCATTTTGGCAGCAGCTGCAGGGTTTGAGAACTGCTTCATTACCTTACGCATATCTTCAAACTGCTTGATCAGCTTAGTAACCTCTTCTATCTTGTTTCCGGAGCCTTTTGCAATACGTAAACGTCTGCTTTGCTGTATGCTGTCCGGGTTTTCACGCTCATATTTGGTCATCGATTGGATAATCGCCTCAATGTTCTTAAAGGCGTCATCTTCAATCTCCACGTTCTTCATCATTTTACCAACACCAGGTATCATGCCCATCAGATCTTTCATGTTACCCATTTTTTTGATCTGTTGAATCTGATTGTAGAAGTCGTTGAAATCAAACTTGTTCTTACGAATTTTCTTCTGCAGTTCTGCAGCTTCTTTCTCGTCAAACTGCTCCTGCGCACGCTCAACAAGGGAAACCACATCACCCATACCCAAGATCCTAGACGCCATCCTTTCCGGATAGAAAACATCCAGTGCCTCCATTTTCTCACCTGTACCGACAAATTTGATTGGCTTGTTTACAACGGATTTAATCGAAAGCGCAGCACCACCACGGGTGTCACCATCCAGTTTGGTTAGTACAACCCCGGTAAAATCTAAACGATCATTAAAGGCTTTGGCTGTGTTCACGGCATCCTGACCAGTCATCGCATCAACCACAAAAAGAATTTCATGTGGGTTGGTCTGCTGTTTAACTGCAGCTATTTCATTCATCATCTGCTCATCTATCGCCAAACGACCGGCGGTATCAATGATGATGACGTTGTTGTGTTGTCTCTTGCCTTCTGCAATTCCTTCCAAAGCAATCGCTACCGGATCTTTAGATTCCAGATTCACATAAACCGGTACACCGATCTGCTCACCAAGAATTTGCAACTGATCTATAGCCGCAGGACGGTAAACGTCACCTGCAATCAATAAAGGCTTTTTGCCCTTACTTTTTAAGTAGTTGGCAAGCTTACCAGAAAAGGTCGTCTTACCAGCACCATTCAATCCTGCAATTAATATGATTGTCGGATTGGCTTTTAAATCCAATTCCGTAACCTGTCCACCCATCAACGCCGTAAGCTCATCGTTCATTACTTTGGTAAGCAACTGACCTGGAGAAACCGCGGTAAGTACATTAAGACCTAAGGCCTTTTCTTTAACGTCATCCGTAAAAGTCTTGGCAGTTTTATAATTTACGTCGGCATCCAATAAAGCTTTCCGAATCTCTTTCATGGTTTCAGCCACGTTGATTTCCGATATACTTCCCTGTCCTTTTAGAACTTTGAAGGCACGATCTAACTTATCCTGTAAATTTTCAAACATCTGTTTTAGTGCTTATTGTTATTTTTTGTAGATGCAAAGTTATTAAATTTTGCGCGTAAATGCATTTCAGACCAACCATCTTTTTATTAGTAATGGGATGTGTTTTTTCTAGATCAATTCCGAATCCAGCAAGCTTGGTATTAAATGGGGTTATTCATTTTAAATCCTTGTACGTGCAACATTTCCGCTGTTGCGGAGTCTTATGTCAAAAACCGAATAAATGAAATCTCTCTTCTTAAGCTTCAGTCTACTGTTGCTTTGTAGCCTTTCTTTTGCACAAGACACGGTCTCACACAAGAAATTACAGGCTAAACGCACGACTGTTGTGCCTAAGATCGATGGTATATTGAACGATGCTGCCTGGGAGGGCGTTCCAATTGCTACCGGCTTTATCGAAAACAACCCGACACCCGGCCGGGTAGAAACAGCAGAACGGGGAACGGAAGTCAAGATGATCTATGATGATAATGCCGTCTACGTGGCTGTGCGTATGCATGCCAAACAGGATAGCGTTGCTCACGAGATCATGACCCGTGATCAGATTGGTAACTCAGATTTCTTCGGCATCTTCTTCGACACCTTCCTGGACGGCATTAACGGAAATGGCTTTTTTGTTACGGCCTCCGGAACCCAATTCGATGCTAAATACTCGCAGGTAGGTGGAGAAGATCCGAACTGGAACGCAGTCTGGGAGAGCAATGTAAATATTGATGAAAAAGGCTGGACTGTGGAGATGCGGATCCCATATTCCGCGCTGCGGTTTTCGAGTAAGGATGTTCAGAAATGGGGACTAAATTTCATACGTAAACGAGCCTATGAAAATTCCCAGACCTTTTGGAACTTCGTTGATCCGAAGGTAAACGGCTTAATGAACCAGTCTGGGATCTGGGAAGGTCTTAGAGACATCAAGGCACCGCTACGCCTTTCTTTTTCGCCCTACATTTCGGCTTATGCCAACCACTATCCATACAACATCCCAGGCGTTAAGAACACCACAACGTCCTTCAATGGAGGAATGGATGTCAAGTACGGCATCAACAGCAGCTTCACACTGGATATGACTTTGATTCCCGATTTCGGACAAGTGCAGTCAGACAACAGGATCCTAAACCTGACGCCTTTTGAAGTCAAGTTCGATGAAAACCGTTCGTTCTTTACTGAAGGAACAGAATTGTTCAATAAAGGCGATCTATTCTACTCCAGAAGAATCGGTGCTTCGCCATCCTTTTTCAACGATATCTCGGGGCAGCTGCAACCTGGAGAGCGTATTACTAAATCTCCTCAGGAAAGTAAAGTAATCAACGCGACAAAGATTTCAGGCCGGACGGCGAAAGGCCTAGGAATAGGTGTTTTCAATGCCGTAACCAATACCATGTACAGCGAAGTGGAGGATTCTTTGGGCAACAAAAGAGAAATTCAATCTCAACCCTTAACCAACTATAACGTTCTTGTCCTGGATCAAACCCTAAAGAACAACAGCTCTGTGAGCTTTATCAATACAAATGTACTTAGACAAGGCTCCAGCTATGACGCAAATGTGAGTGCATTTCTCTTGAATTTGAACGATAAGAAGAATGTTTATTACGTCAACGCTGCGACAAAAATGAGTTACCTGACGGCCAATCCGGAACGAAATAAACGTAGCGGATATTATTACGAGGTAGAAGCCGGTAAACAAAGCGGGACTTTCACCTGGTCGTACAACCAGAAGCTTGCCGACCGGAGGTTTGATCCTTCAGATATGGGCTTCTTTACCAACAACAACTTTCTGAATCAAACTGCCATTTTACACTATAACATTTATAAACCCGGTAAGTGGTACAATACCATTCAATCGTATTTTGCCTTCAATTACTCCAGAATGTTTAAGCCCTCAGCTTTTCAGAGCTATTACATGGAGCAGGGAACTTTTGTGCGTTATAAGAACTTATGGTCTACAGAGCTAGATTTTAATTGGAAAGCAAAGGGAAATGATTTCTACGAATCCCGTAATGGAAAGGTGTTCCAAACACCCGAATCGTTTAGCGTAAGACTATTCGTGAACCCAAACCGTTCCAAGGCTTATAATTTTGGTGGAAACATAGGCTTTGAAAAGCAAAAGTTGTTCAATGGAAGAACCTATTACAACTACTTTTTTCAAAATCTTAGGGTAAATGATAAACTTAGATTTAGCCTCGACCTGGATTATCAGCCAAGCTACGATTATGTAGGCTGGGTTGCTTTTAACGGAAATGAGACTGTATTCTCCAGGTATGATCGCAATACGGTTGAAAATGTCTTGAACGTGAAATATAGTTTTACCAACCGGATGGGGATCAATGTTCGCTTAAGACACTACTGGTCAGACCGTCGAAATTCAGAGTTCTACACCCTTAACCCAAATGGAAGTTTAGCCGCATACAAGGGCCCTGCTTTAACAGGTACAGATCGCAATTACAATGTGTTTAATATAGATTTTATCTATACCTGGCAGTTTGCACCTGGCAGCGAGCTTTCTGTTGCCTACAAAGATGTTTCGGAAAACAGTGAAAACGCATATACCAAACGGTACTTTAATAACCTGAACCGAACCGTATCGGGCCCCCAGAACAACAGCTTATCCATAAAGATGTTGTATTACATCGACTATCTGGATCTAAGAGGAAAAAGAAAACACAAGTAGGGAAAGCTTATCGTGGAAATTCGAACATCAAGCCCAAAGCAAGGGTCTGACTGCCTTGAATTTTATCCGCTGTATTTCGATCATACAAACCCACTCCGGTTACGGTAACATTCATAAACCGGTTAACTTTTGCCCTCACTTCCACATCAAGGCGATGGTTTGTGTAGGCAACCTTGTCGTATGGAACAAAAATCATGTATCTGGTTCTCAGATTCAGGTTATGAAAAATCTCTTTTTCAAAGTTGGTT
>JAQBOT010000156.1 GCA_028287885.1 Pedobacter sp. | reverse complement strand
TTTAAACGCTCTTAGAAGGTGTTTGTTGTTAAGACTCTAATGGACTTAAGTCCTTCCATTATTCCGCGGTTAAAAAATGGTAGTTGAGGCCTTTGTAGAGTCAACTTTGATTAGCTCCCCGAGTAATACATCTTTAAGACGCATTTAAAGATGTTGAGGTGCACAACAAGTATAATATTCGTACTTTCAGCTATTATTGGATACGTAATAGAATTAAAGAAAAAGCACCCACACTTGTACAAAAGCATATGTTAACCGGTAAATTAAAGATAGTTCTAGCTATATCGACGCGGCCAACGAATTGCAGTTAATCAATTATGATTTCGATTATTATTTCCTCTGCGCGACCGCAGTTATTACAACAAGCCAAAGCCAACATTGCAAATACCATTGGGGTACCTTTTGAGCTCTTAACCTACAACAATGGCAACGCTGAGAAAGGCATATGTGAGATTTACAACCAAGGCGCTCGCGATGCCCAGTACAGCATTTTATGTTACATGCATGAGGATCTCGATATTAAAACCCAGAACTGGGGCAATGTAGTGATCGATCTTTTCAACGCCCATCATGATCTTGGTGTTGTTGGAGTTGCCGGGTCCAGCTATAAGAGCTATGCACCAGCTGCCTGGAACCCTACACCCGGTGATAATACATTTGTATCCTGCAACTATATACAATCATTTAAACAGAAAAACGTAGCATCGGTCCATTATGAATCTAATATCGCTGCTGCCCGCACTGCAGAGGTTATATGTGTCGACGGGATGTGGTTCTGTACGCCAAAGCATGCTGCGCTGCTCCAGCCTTTTGATCAAGTGTTACTAAAAGGGTTTCATTGTTATGATATAGATTATTGCCTGTCCTTATTTGGTAAATACAAGGTACTTGTAACTTTCGATGTACTTTTGGAACATTTTTCAGAAGGACATTATGATTGCTCCTGGCTTCAGGATACCTTAAGCATTCATGAGAAATGGCAACACAAGCTGCCACTCAGCTTAGCGGAGAGTTCAGCCAAGGCAAAATTAAAGGTAGAAAAAACGGCTTATAAATATTTAATCAAGAAGTTTGTTGAATGTACCTATCCGAAGGATTCAATAATAACCTTGTTAAGCAGCCACCGGCGGGAGGGAAAGATCACACTGCATCTTTATTTGAAGTTGCTGTACTATGTGTACAGGTTTTACCGGGCGGCACTTTAGCTTTCCCTGCTTAGCTTCGAATGAAACGCTTAATCTTAGCTGCAATTGAATTAGGAGCCTTTCCGAATGGCAAGAGGAAATAGAGTGTATATCTTGCTCTTTTCGATTGGCTTGCTGATGATGCAAACAGATAATTTATTGGTGAAATGAACAATAGGGCAAGCCAGATATCCGGCCTATTTTTAGTTTTGATCAGCGCACGCATGGCTGCATAATACATAGCCAGAACTTTGTTCGCTTCTTTGAACCCTGCCATCAGTCTATTGTCGCGGTAATCCAAGGTAAGTTTATGATCTGGAATGAAGTGTTGGTAGCGCATTGAACTGTTGTAATACAACTTATAGCCCTTTAGAATTAGCCGCATGCAATATTCTGTGTCTTCCGCTGAAAGCACGTTTTTATTCATGTGCTCTTCAAGGAATGATGGAAACTTCGCATACAACTTCTGGTATACTTCCTTTCTTGTTGTTAGACCTGCGCCCCAAAGGAGGTCCCTTGGCGGGAGAAATCCGGTTTGTCGCGCCTGAGCGCCGACCGCATATGCGGAACAGTAATCCTTGAACCAGCCTGGTAGTGGAACTCCACTTGTAACTGGAAGGCCATGGCCGCCAAGCGCAGCTACATTTGGCATGCACTCCAGGGTCTCGTAGGCCAAATTCATGTAGTCGGAGTCTAACCAGTTATCGTCATCACATATAATTAGGTATTCATATTTAGCGCATGCTATGGCTTTTTGTAAAGCGTACAGCTTACCTGGTGTACTTTCGATGACGACAGTAAGCGGCACATTAACTTGGCCATAGTCATTCCATAATGCCTGTGTTAAAGCGATTGAATTGTCGCTGGAGCCATTGTCGGCCAAAATTACCTCCCAAGAAATCTTATTTGGATTGCTTTGCCGGGCAACATGATTGAGTGTCTCGGTTAGCCTGTCGGAGCCGTTTAGTGTGCAAATGATTACTGTAACGCCTTTAATCATACCTATCCTTATCTTTTTTCCAGGCCTTCCAAATTGCCGAGGGCAAGAATTTAAGTGTATTTGCTTTCCAGGTTAGTGGATGATCAAACAGGGGTTTGATTAGCCGTTTGTTCTTTGGATCAATATGATGTCTAACAAGCCAGTACTCTTTATATTGTTTCTTGAACGCTTGAGCATAGATAAGGTCATCAATCAAGTTTGCCTGGTACATCCAATTGATAATTTTCAGTTCCTCTATAAAATTAAGGCCACTTGCATACGCTTTCCCACTTACATCTTTATCATGCTTTCTGAAGTAATTTAGCACTTTTCCACTAATGTGTACCTTTCCCTGCAGCGCTGTCTGTATCCAAAATACCCGGTCTCCAGAGAACTTATACGCGGTGAAACCTGGGTCAACTTTATCGAAGCAGTCTCGCCTGAAAATGGCCATGCTCGCGTTGTAAATGGATACTTTTACAGCGAGATAATCTTTTAAAAACGTGCCCCCGTCTACAATTTCGGATAACAGTTTATGGCTCGACTGCCACTTGATTGTATTGTCGCTGCTCATGTAAAACATTTGACAATAACTGATTACACAATCTTCATCCAGTTTAATTCCTGTAACCAAGTCTTCCAAAAGTGAAGGCTCACACCAGTCATCACTTTCCGCTATCCACACATACTTCCCTGTCGCCAGCTTTATTCCTTTTTGCCACTGCATGAATGGGCTGCCACTATTCTCTTGATTTATAGCAATATGGCTAACTTTTGGGTGTCCTTCATAACTCATTATGATGTCGCGACTGCTGTCCGTTGAGCAATCGTCAAGAAGGATTAATTCAAAGTCTTGAAATGTTTGTTTGAGAATAGAATCAATCCGCTGCCTTAAGTACTGCGCATGGTTATAATTAGGAACTATTATGGAAACCTCTGCCATTTGCTGTTTTTTCTATGTCTTATCTAAATGATCTGCGAGGCCGAGTTTACAATTATTGACTTTGGTTTTAATCGCGTCCATTAGTATGCCTTCGTTGGTAGTTAACAATTCTCTATGTAGCTCCTTGTGGTATAAATGATACGTAACGGCACCAAACTTAAATATCCGTTTCGACACTTCCGAATTAAGCAATCTTATTGCGAGTTCACTATCTTCTCTTCCCCAGCCCACGATTGCCTCATTGTACCCGTTCACTTTAACAAGGTCCTTCTTCCAAAATGCCATGTTGCAACCTCTCACAAATGCAGCATCTTTTTTTCGATATCTGGATGCCAACAATTTGCTTAGAAATGGAATCCTAAATGCATTGGAGAAGTTCGATATTCCTTTTGAAAATATAGATACCTGCTCCAGGTTATTGTATAAGAGCTTATCCGTAAGCAGTGCTGATACCTGCACTCTTGTACCCGATACAAACGAATTCACCTTTCTAAAGGCAACATGATCCTGAATAAAATGTCTTTCCAAGATCAAATCCCCATCAATCTGAACAATATACTCTTTCGAAGCCTTTGCAATTGCTTTATTTCTGATTTTTGACAGCTGAAATCCTTCATCGGCTTGCCAAACATGTATAAGTGGTACTGGAAAGCTCTTTTGGTGCTTTTCAATGAGCAAGCGGGTTGTCTCTCCTGAGCCGTCATCTGCTATAATCACTTCATCTGGTAAATGCACCTGTTTTCTGATACTTTCCAAGCACAGGTTCAATGCTTCAGGCCAGTTGTAAGTAGAAACAATTAGAGAAATTTCAGGGTTATAGGTCATGCTTTGATGCTTTGAGTCTGCGCAATGCCGTTAATGCAAGCTGTTAGTTTCTGCTGCTGGGTGTTGCTCAGCGCTTCAGCATGCAATGGCTTTCGTGCATAGCATGATGCCGAATGGTACAAGTGAAATTGTATGCACTTAAATTTTACAGCTTTCTTCCAAATGCCAATATTTATAAACCTGGTTGCGAGTTCTTCATCTTCATGGCCCCAGCCGGTTAGATCGTTGTCGTATCCGTTAACGCGAACAAAGTCCAACCTCCAATACGCTAGATTGCTACCTCGAACACTGTTTGAAGATTTGCTTTTCTTTTCCATAAGGAATGCCAAATATGGGAGTCGCAACGCATTAAAGCGGTGAACCAGATTGGCTGAAAAGTAGTTAAAATCAATTTTCTGCTCGCTGCAAACAGCCTGAACCGCGTCTTTAGTAATGTGCGAACGCGTTCCACGGACAAAGAACCCGTTTTCAGAAACACTTGCATGATCAGCAATGAAATGTTTATTCAGTATTACGTCCCCATCAACTTGTACAATGTACTTTCCAGAGGCTCTTCCTACAGCTTTGTTTAGAATAAGCGATTTCCTAAATCCAAGATCCTGTTGCCAAACGTGGATCAATGATACCGGAAAGTCAATACGATGCTTCTCGATCAATAACTTGGTGGCAGGGCTAGAGCCATCATCTGCAATGATTACCTCAGCAGGTAGCACAGTCTGATTCCTAATGCTCAACAAGCATACATTTAACGCCTCAGGCCAGTTATAAGTAGCTACGATAAGTGAAATGGTCGGCATGTGAATCAATTTTAATCTGCAAAGGTCTGCATATCTATTAAACGTTTATAAAGTCCATTTCGGCTCATTAACTCGAAATGATTTCCTTTTTCTACGATTTCTCCTTTGTCTATCACCACAATCGTATCGGCGTGTTGTATGGTGCTTAGGCGATGTGCAATAACAATAGAGGTCCTATTTCTCATCAGGTTGTTCAATGCATCCTGAACAAGCTTTTCCGATTCTGTATCTAAAGCCGAGGTCGCTTCATCCAAAAGCATAATCGGCGGGTTGGCAAGCACAGCCCGGGCAATACAGATCCTTTGTCTTTGTCCACCAGAAAGCCGGTTTCCGCGATCTCCAACATAGGTTTGATACCCATTTTCTGTGTTCAGTATGAATTCATTTGCATTGGCAATTTGCGCGGCCGTGACAACTTCTTGTTCCGTTGCTCCCGGTTTCGCGTAAGCAATGTTGTTATAAATGGTATCATTAAACAAGAACGACTCTTGGTTTACTGTACCCATATGTTTACGTAAACTTTCAACCTTTAGATCTCGAATATCAATCCCATCAACCTTTATTACGCCAGTTTTCGGATCATTAAACCTGGGGATTAAATCCATAAAGGTACTTTTTCCACCACCGGATGGTCCAACAAGCGCAACAGTTTTACCTTTTTGTACCTGTAGGCTGATGTTCTTTAGCACCTGTTTGTCACCATAGTAAAAGTTCACGCCTTCAAAACTCAACTCATTGTTAAACCCTGGTAGCTCTATTGCATCAGGCTTATCTGTAAGTTGGGGCTTGGTGTCGATCAGATCAAGTACACGCTCACCTGCGGCAATTCCGGTGTGAATTGCACTAAACGAATCACTTATTGCTTTAACCGGCTGCATAACCTGTGAAAATATAGCGATATACATTATGAATTCAGATGGTGAAAATTCTTTGCTGCCGCTGATCACGAGATTACCGCCATAAAGAACAATCAAAACTACGACCAACACGCCAAGAGACTGGGAAACCGGTGAAGCCAATTGTTGGCGGCGTACCATTTTTCGATTGATGTTCGAATAGTATTCGTTTTCTTTTTGAAACTTAGCTTTTGTCCGTTCTGTGGAATTAAATGCTTTTACAATTTTAATTCCGCTCAATGACTCATCCAAAAAGCCGATCATTTTAGCAAAAGATTCGTGCGCTTCAGTAGCTTGTTGCTTTAAACGTTTTACAATCTTGCTGATGATAAGGCCGGAGACCGGGATTACAAGTAAAGCAAACAAGGTTAGTTTTACAGAAATGCTTAACAAGACAATCACGTAGAAAATCAGCTGCAATGGTTCTTTGAAAACAACTTGGAGTGTATTGGTTACTGTAAACTGCACAACCTGAACATCCGAAGCGACTTTAGATATAATATCACCCTTACGCTCATTGTTGAAATAACCAATATGGAGATCCATAACATTGTTAAAAACCGTTTTTCGTAGATTTAACAAGGTATGAACTCTTAAATCCTCCATGAACCGCTGTGACAAGTATCTGAATAGATTAGAAAGCAAGACAGATACTAAAATGACTGCACAAACAATTTCCAGAGTTTCTAACTTTCCATTTGAATGAATCGAGAAATCAATATAGCGCTTAAACTGCCCCAAAAAGTCGAAAGTAGAGGTGGCTTTTTCAACCAAAGTCGCTTTCGGCTGCACCTTATCTTGTTGAACAAATAAGGTGTCGAGTAATGGAGAAAGCAGGGTAAAATTAAAGGTGTTAAAAAGTACCGACAGCAATGTTGCTATAATATATGGTATGGCAAATTTCTCTATTGGTTTTGCGAAAGACAGCAGGCGAAAGTAAACCTTCATTAATTATATAAATTTTTCAAAGTTACATCTTTTTTGCAAGGCTTACAGATTACTCCAACAGGCAGAAGAGGCTGATAGTCCTTCCTATAACTTCATTTTGCTACAATTTTGTAATTTTTGTACTCGCCAATACGCCAGCCTGTCCAGTCTTCAATTTTTTGGAGCAGCTTTCTGCGATAACCCATGTCTTTTTGGATTGGTTTGTCAGCCAAGTCAATTTTCCATCCTGTGGCCTCAATTCGCTTCAGCATAACCTGGGGATGGGTACCTACGAACTTAACCAGGCGGTCTGCGTTACTATAATCAAATATATAGGTCTCTGGCATATGTTG
>JAQBOT010000146.1 GCA_028287885.1 Pedobacter sp. | reverse complement strand
GGAGGATTCATATTAATGGCTTTAATCAGCCCTTTGTGGAGTTACACAACTTTGGAGCCTATGTAGATACCCTGCTGATGGGGAAGATTGACCCTGATGGCTGGGTAGCAATGAACGCGATCCCAACGGCTGCACATACGATTTGGGGCGTCCTGGCTGGGAAAGTTTTGGTGTCCAATCAAAGACCCGGTCGCAAGGTCCAGACCCTGCTGATCGCCGGCGCAATAGCCTTATTGATTGGCTATGGCCTGGACAAGGCTGATATCACGCCCATCATCAAGCGGATCAGCACCAGTTCTTTTGTGTTTGCCTCAGGAGGCTGGGTATTGCTGGCGCTTGCTGTGGTGTACTGGTTTGTTGACGTCATGCAGAATGTGCGCTATGCCTGGTTCTTTAGCGTGATGGGCATGAATGCGATATTTATCTACCTGTTTTTCGAGACCATTGGTTCAGGATGGTTGAATCGGGTGGTGGGGATTTTTACCGGTGACCTGCTGCATCGCTTTGGACTTGTTTCCCTTGGCGTTGGCGGAGTTATCTCTGCAGTCGCTGCGCTGGCGCTGGACTGGGCACTATGTTACTGGCTGTATAAGCGCCAGATCTTTTTTAAACTATAATACTGAACCTTTAACGCTACACACCATATGGAGCAAACTCCCGGTATTTCCATCCCCTTGTTAAGGGCGAATGATGGAGCTCAAATTCAAGAGATTTCAAATGTCATGGACCGGCTTCCGCCAATCCCAATTCGCTATTCACCCTGGCCCGGACCAGTGGAGCTACCCAAAGCTGCCTTTGTTATGGCGCATGGGCAACAAGCGATTCATCTTAAGTATTACATCAATGAGCCTACGATCAAGGCAGAATACCTTAATTTCAATGATCCGGTATTTAAAGACAGCTGCGTGGAATTCTTTGTTGCCTTTGATGACGACCCTAAGTACTACAACCTGGAGTTCAATTGTGTTGGAACTTGCAGGGGGCAGTATGGCATTTCAAAAACAGAACGGGAGTTCCTGCCGCCGAGCCTGTTGGGGACGATTAAACATCAGACTTGCATCAAAGGGCGGGGCAATGAGCAGATCGAATGGGAACTGACCTTAACTATCCCTTTGGAGGTATTTCGCTATCATCCGGGGCTTTCCCTGGAAACTTGCAAGGCCAAAGGAAACTTCTACAAATGCGGGGATGGCTTGCCCGAGCCCCATTATCTATGCTGGAGCAACATCAGCGCAGCATACCCGGAATTCCACCTCACTGATTTCTTCAAGGAGATCAAGTTTGAGGGAAATGTGCACTAATCATTATAGAATTTAACCAAGTATCATTTTAAAAGAAAACATTATGCTTCGCAGAGATTTCGTACGGAATACCGCAGTTGGACTGGCAGGATTAACCATTTTGCCTACAGGTTCATTATTCGCAAAGAATGCAGCCAAGATCAGGTTGGGATTTATTGGTGTCGGGCAGCGGGGGCGTGATCACATCAATGAAGGATTACTTCGAAGTGATGTGGACATCGTTGCCATTTGTGATATCCAGGAGAGTTCATTAAAATATACCAGGGCAATGTTTGTTAAGGCTGGCAAGAAGTTGCCAACAGAATATATCAATGGTGGGGTAAATGCGTATAAAAAGCTGTTGGACCGTAAAGATATCGACGGCGTAATTATCGCCACGCCATGGCAGTTTCACAAGGATCAGGCAATTGATGCCATGCGTGCCGGTAAGTACGTGGGCTGTGAGGTAATCGCCGGGATCACGGAGCAGGATCACTGGGATATCCTAAAGGTCTACGAAGAAACCAAAGTACCTTACATGACCCTGGAGAATGTGTGTTACCGCAGGGATGTGATGGCGGTGTTGAACATGGTGAGACAAAACGTATTCGGCGAACTGGTGCACCTGGAAGGTGGCTACCAACATGATCTCCGCAACATCCTGTTTAACGACGGCAAGCACTTTGATGGTAAGGGCGGGGAGTTCGGACCAAATACGGTAGGAGAGGCGCAATGGAGAACACAGTTCAATATAGAAAAGAACGGAGATATCTATCCTACTCACGGGGCCGGACCGGTGATGCACTACGCTAATATCAATCGGGGTAATCGCTTCACCAACCTGGTTTCTTTTGCTTCGAAATCGCCAGGATTGAACAGATACATAGAAAAAGTATCACCAGGAAATAAGAACGCTAACATCAAATTTAAGAATGGAGATGTGATCACAACAACCTTAAATTGTGCAAACGGAGAAACGGTGGTGTTGAGTCATGATACCCATTTACCAAGACCGTATTCTCTGGGATTCCGAGTACAAGGGACTGAGGGGCTTTGGATGGATGTGAACAAAGGAATCTATATCGAAGGTAAATCCAAGAGTTATGATGAATGGGATAAGGCGCAGGATTGGTTTGATAAGTATGACCACCCACTTTGGGCTAAATATGCGAAAACCGCTGAAGGTGCAGGGCATGGTGGCATGGACTGGTTTGTGTTCAATGCTTTTGTGGAATCTGTGAAGCAGAAGAAACAGACGCCAATTGATATCTATGATTCTTTAACGATGAGTGTAATCATGCCGTTATCTGGGAAGTCGATTGAAGAAGGGAATACACCACAGAAGTTCCCAGACTTTACAAATGGTAAATGGAAGGATAGAAAAACTGATTTTGCACTGGATAGTAGTGGGTTTTAGTTGGTTCACAGTTTTGTAGAGCTTGCCTGTGCTCTAGTGACAATTGTAAGTGTTGCTGTTAAACAGAATAGTAAAGCCCCCGGCGTTCCAAAGCCGGGGGCTTTTATTTTTACTGGTACTGCTGCCTTTTTACTTATAAACCAATAAAGTAAAGGCCTATTATTTTACCGTTAGGGAAATATTGAGCTGTTACGGAAGAAATGCTGGGAATTCGGGTCTCAAAATTTACGTATGCTGAACAATAGAATAAGCGGAAGATGCCTTTTACCTCAAAGAAGTTAAATTAGAATATAAAGTATTTCGGATTACATAATTCGCAAATAGTTTAACTGGGATTCTAATTCGACATCGTGAACTTACCCCGATTATTGATCGTTCTGCTCTTATTTCCAACCTCAAGTTTTGCGCAAGACAGCTTGTTGCATTTCAACATCGAAGCACAAAGCATATATACATCAAATGATCAGGTGACATTTTGGCTCCGATCCAATCAATACGGCAGCATACCACTTTCTGGACCATCCTCTAGCTTTATAGGCCGGTTTAGGAAAGACTATAACCCCAATAGCAAAAGGCATATTAATTTTGGGCTCGGCTTTGAAGCCCGAGCAAGTCTAGGCAATGCATCGCAGGCACTAATTACCGAGGCTTACGGAAAGGTAAAGGCGGGTGTGTTCGAATTGAAAGCAGGACGATCAAAGGATGTAACTGGCTTAGTCGGTGATTCCAGTTTATCATCCGGTTCCTTCTCTATATCAGGAAACGCGCTCGGGGTTCCCAAGGTTCAAGTTTCCATACCTGACTACTATAGTTTGCCTTTATTCAATAAGCTTTTAGCAATTAAAGGCGGTTTAGCACATGGCTGGCTCGGCAATGTACCAATGAATGGATATATAATAGAATCGCTTCCCACATTTTTCCACCAGAGTTCATTGTACGGAAGAATAGGGAGACCGAGTTGGAGATTGAAATTATATATTGGAGTGAACCATCAAGCTTTTTGGGGTAGTTCAAGAGCGTATTATCAACCAGGGCACTTTAACTTTTCTTTGTTGCAGGAATATTGGGCAGTTGTTACAAGTCAAGTTGTCGAGAACTCTAGGATCGGCAATCATCTGGGATCTGTAGACCTGGGACTTGACTACCATTTTAATGGTTTCATATTGAAAGCCTATCGCCAAAACATATATGACTACAAAGCCCTTTTTCGTTTAGCTAACTTGAAAGATGGATTGAATGGGTTGACAATCGTAAATACCAAGGTTTCTAAAAACGGTCTACACT
>JAQBOT010000137.1 GCA_028287885.1 Pedobacter sp. | reverse complement strand
CACATTGAAATTCGGTTGCTTATAGTTTTTATAATGTACAGGCAAAACCAGGTACCCCGAAGATAAACTATATTCAAACTGCTGATCGGGCGCTGGCGTCGCTGGTACTGCAGCCACCCCAACTACGTCTGCCATCCCAGGCATGCCTACCATTGCAGGAATAGCTGGTATTTCTGGTCGCTGATGATCACTTCCATGGAAGGATCTTGCATAGCCAAACGTAGCTGATAAGGCAAGTTTATGAATCAGCTGGGTAAATACAAATCCACCTTTAATGCCACTGTTGTCGCCCTCCAGGTTGATATCTTCAGAAATCTCCATGCGTTTGCTGTCGCTTACCCGCAGGAAAGCTGCAGCACGAGAATGGGTTCTAATGCCATCATGGGATAGAAATCTATATTTCGCATACAAACTTGCACCTTCAAAGCGGTAAGCGCCATCAGCATTAGAGAAAAAGCCCTGCACATGGCCCATCAGTCGCTTATTAAACCCAATCATCACTTCGGGCGTTGTTCTGCTTCTAAAATCCGGACTAGTTTGTGCCTGGGTACTCAGTCGAAGGCCAATAGATTTTGCCGGCATATTGCTGGCTGGTTCACTAAACACGAACAGTTCCTGCGCTTTAACCCTGCCGGCCAACAAGGCCAGCAGGATAAAGGAAATATAATACTTCATTTGAAGTTAAATGCTTAGATGATAAACGCGGGTTTTGCGGCCGTCTACAAGTGCCGTACCGCTTGCATACGAACCTAACTTTAAAGAAGCAAGATTCTTCTTGAAGGATGCGTTCGATATGAAGTCCTTATCAACTACAACAGCTTTTACAGGTCCGTTCAGAACCTTTTTTGCTGTATTAATGAACTGGTAGGTGTTTCCGTCTGCAGCTGCACGGCCATTCTCGTCAACCTTAACATTGTTGAAATTGATGGTTGCAGTTAAATGACCAATGGAAAAGCCCGCTTCTTCCACCTTCTTTCTAATCAGGTCCAGATTAACCTTCTTATCGCTTTTAAAGCTTATAGTGAAGAGATTTTTGTTTAGATCGGGCTTAATATCACCTACGAAATCCAGACTATTTAAAGCTGTCTCTGTTGCTTTCGCGCACATGGAGCAGGTTAAGCCAGTAACTTGAAGTTCAGCCTTTGAAATTTGTTGTGCCGATGCAGTAGCAGCAGCAAAGAATAGAAATAACAGTATAGAAAATTTGATCGTTTTCATGATGAGTAATTAGTGTAAATAAATTTGAATACGCCGCATTACTGCCAAGCGCAGAAAAACTCATTCCTACTCTAATTTCTGAAAACGCAATTGAAGATGTACAAGGCCTGTCGGGCGGAGAGCGGTGGTGCTTTCCCGGCAATCATACTGAATGTCCTTGGAAAAACCGCAGAGATAAATTGCGAGATAATTGGCCCTAGAAATAAGCTGATGCTGTAATTTTCTGGTAAGCTAACTTTACTTACCGCCTGGTGTGAATCTTTGACTTTAACCTCTAAAGATGTGTTTTTACAGCAATGATCAGCCTTGGTAACTTTCTTGTCGGCACCACAGCTCGTACATTTTGCCGTGTCGGCTAAGCTGATGGAAGAAAGGTTGTTGTCACAAAAATGCAGACTTACAGCAAGGCCTATTACGCTTAGTACGTAAAAGACACAAAGGGCTAGTGCTGATTTCTGACGCAATTTCATCTGCTTCAAATTTATACATTTTTTTTATTTAAAAAGAAGCAGAATATCAGCTATTTAAGGAGGTGACTTTCCAGAAAAACAGAAATAAAATTAACTTAGCGAAATTCACTATTGCAAACGACAATAAAGACGCTTGAAAGGGTAAGAAAATTGCATAAAAAGGTTCATAATAATGATTCTGTGATCAAATAGCGCAATTCGCACCGAATGGAAAACGGTAATAAATTGCTTAACTAGCGCCATCATATGCAACAGTAAGGAAATCGCTTAACAAGCATCATAATAATGGAAACACAAATTCTCTAATGAAAAAACTTCTTTGCCTTCTCCTTGCTTTTACTTGTTTAAACGTGTTTGCGGCCAAGCCAAAGCATAAATATGTGCGCATCAGCACGGATATGGGTGAATGCATTGTAATGCTGTACAACGAAACACCCCTACATACTGCCAATTTCCTAAAGCTAAGCAAGGCCCATTTTTATGATGGAACCTTGTTTCACCGGGTAATCAAAAGCTTCATGATCCAGGGCGGGGATCCAGATTCGCGCCATCCCAAGGCTGGAGTTCCATTGGGGGAAGGCGATGTAGGTTACACCATCCCTGCGGAGTTTCGCGACAGCCTGTTCCACAAGAAAGGCGCATTGGCAGCAGCAAGGGATAACAATCCTGAAAAGGCATCGAGCGGATGCCAGTTCTACATTGTACAGGGTAAAACCTTTACGGAAGAACAGCTCGCAGCCCTTGAAGAAAAAAGATTAAAGTTCAGGTTGCCAGAGTATCAGCGGGAAGTCTACAAGACGATCGGCGGCGCACCGCATCTGGATCACAACTATACCGTATTTGGAGAGGTGGTGAAAGGTTTAGAGCTGGTAGATCAGGTTGCGGCTTTGCTGACAGACCCGAACGACCGGCCAAATCACGACGTAAAAATAAAAGTATCTGTGCTTAAAAGGCGACAAGCAAAGAAGCTTGAAAAGGAATTAAGCCGGATTAAAACATCATAAAATGAAGATCATATCATACAATGTCAACGGAATCCGCTCTGCAAGCAGCAAGAACTTCTTTGGCTGGCTGCAGTCTACGGACGCTGATCTGATTTGTCTCCAGGAGGTGAAAGCCTTGCCAGAGCAAATACCAGAGATCATCGTGCTTATAGAACAGCTCGGCTATCATCACTACTGGTTTCCGGCAGAGAAAAAAGGCTACAGCGGCGTTGCCATATTTTCGAAAAAGAAGCCGAACCATGTTGCTTATGGCTGTGGCGAAGAATGGATCGATAAGGAAGGACGCATTCTCCGGGCCGACTTCGATGATTTCTCTGTAATGAGCCTCTATATGCCTTCCGGATCAAGTGGAGAAGACCGTCAGGGTAAGAAATACGAGTTCATGAAATTCTTCGACGGGTATATCGATGAGCTAAGAAAAGAGTTTCCAAACCTGATCATCTCTGGCGACTACAACATCTGCCATACGCCAATGGACATCCATAATCCGAAGTCTAATGCCAAGTCTTCGGGCTTTCTACCGGAAGAACGGGAATGGTTGGACCTGTTTCTAAAACGGGGTTTCGTCGATTCCTTCCGGCACTTTAATAAAGACCCACATCATTACACCTGGTGGAGCTTTAGAGCTGGCTCAAGAGGCAAGAACCTTGGATGGCGGATCGATTATCATCTGGCAACAGAACCAATGCTAGAGCGCCTTAAAAGCGTTAAGATCTTACCAGATGCCATGCATTCTGACCACTGTCCGGTTTTACTGGAATTAAACATCTAGTTTTTGGTACATTAGAGCTATATGGGGACTCTTCTAATCACAAACATCGGCACACTAATTGGCCTGCACGGTGCAAACGTGCGGTTGCTAAAAGGTGAGGAAATGCAGCAATTGCTAAGCCTTAATAACGCCTGGATTTTGTGTAAAGACGCTAAGATTGAGGCTTACGGCTCTATGACCGACTTCCCTACGCGTCTTCCAAACGATGTTCAGGTTTTATCCGCAGATCAGGGGTACGTCTTTCCTTCCTGGTGTGATTCCCATTCGCACATTGTATTCGCAGCCTCCAGGGAGGAAGAGTTCGTAATGAAGATAAAGGGCAAGAGCTATGAAGATATTGCCGCCGCAGGAGGGGGAATACTTAACTCGGCCTTGAAAATGCAGTCGGCGACTGAAGAGGACCTGTATGAAGCCGCAGCAATGCGGTTAACTGACATGATCGCTCAGGGTACAGGCGCCCTTGAAATCAAAAGCGGCTACGGGCTAACGTTAGAAACAGAGCTAAAAATGCTGCGGGTAATCCGAAGATTAAAAGAATCCTTTCCTATTCCAATCAAAGCGTCGTTTTTGGCTGCCCACACCTATCCTGCAGCCTACAAAAATAATCATGAAGGATACCTGGAACAGATCATAGACGAAATGCTGCCAGCGGTTGCAAATGAAGGTCTGGCCGACTACATGGATGCTTTTTGTGAAAAGGGCTTCTTCTCTCCTGATGAAACCGATCGACTGCTGACTGCCGCCGCAAAATATAACTTAAAGCCAAAAATCCATGCCAATCAGCTTTCCATATCTGGTGGCGTTCAGGTGGGGGTTAAACATGAGGCTCTATCCGTTGATCACCTGGAAGCGCTGGATCAGGATGCCGTTGATTGTTTGGCAAACAGCAATACGATAGCCACCTTATTACCTTCCTGCTCATTCTACCTAAACATTCCTTATGCAAACGCCCGGGGTTTAATCAAAGCAAATGTCCCGGTAGCTATTGCCACAGATCACAATCCGGGTTCAACACCCTCTGGAAACATGAACTTCGTGGTATCCCTCGCTTGTATTAAACTGAAAATGCTTCCTGAAGAAGCGATCAATGCCGCAACGATCAACGGAGCCGCTGCAATGGAACTTTCTGAGCAGGTCGGCAGCATTACCCCGGGTAAAAGGGCCAATTTCTTTATCACCAGACCGATGCCAGGTCTGGCGTATCTTCCTTACAGCTTCGGACAATCGCAAATCAAAACAATTATTTTAAACGGAAAAGTATGGTAACTGAAAGCCTGGTGCTCTATTCACACGAAGACATCTCCGGCCGCATCAACCTGCGTGAAGGAGAAACTAAGCTCGGTGAAAACGTTCAAACAGTTTCCTCTTTAGATGACCTTTCCACTTGTACAGCTAGGTTTGTCATTCTGGGAATTCCTGAGGATATCGGCATTGCCGCAAACCAAGGCATCGCTGGTGCGAGTACAACCTGGGAACCTGCGCTGAAAGCCTTGCTTAATATGCAGGAAAATGACTTCTTACCTGGTGCTGAGCTACTCATCCTTGGATACTTCCGTTTTCCGGCGCTGTCTTCTGTTGAGTCAGAATACCTCTACGATACGGTTTCCGACATCGACGATCAGGTTTACCCCCTCATACAGCAGATCATTTTGGCAAAGAAAGTTCCCGTGATTATTGGAGGGGGTCACAACAACGCTTACCCGATCATAAAAGGGTTTTCCAGAGCCCTGGGGAGTAAAGTAAATGTATTAAACATTGATGCCCATGCAGACCTGCGACCAACAATTGGGCGCCACAGCGGAAACGCCTTTAGTTATGCCATACAGGATGGCTTTCTAGAAAAATATGCCGTGTTCGGACTGCAGCAAAGCTACCTGACCAAATACATGCAAGATGTTATCCGCGACAACAGTAATATTTCTGTAAGCTATTTTGAAGATTTACTCGGAGATGGAAACGTTCAGGCAAGCTGGAATAATTTCTCAAGTGCCTTTACTGAGCCTTTAGGCTTAGAAATTGATCTGGATGCCCTGCATAACGTCCTTTCGAGTGCCACCTCACCCTCCGGGTTCTCCGTAGACGAGATCCGCAGAATTCTGCTTACTCAAGGCAAAAAGCTCTCTTATCTACATCTTGCCGAAGCCGCCGTCGACCTTGTTGACGGGAGAAGGTCCGTATCCACAGCAAAATTAATTGCTCATCTAGTTGTCGACTTCATCAAATGCCAACGTCGGCTTTAAAATTGAACCTGCCAGAAGGCGTTATACAGCAGTCTAAGGGAACATCGTATGCATCCGGGTCCGTTATCTCCTCTACGGGCTCAAACAGGGAGAGGCCAAGCTTAATGGTCTCTATTCCACGCAAAAACCGATCGTAAAAACCCTTTCCATAACCAACACGGTATCCACGCAGGTCAAACGCAAGCAAGGGAACAAGTACCAGGTCTATATCGCCGGTATGGACGACGGCAGTTTGGGGCTCCAGAATATTAAAAATGTTTTTTTGAAGATCTTGATGATCCGATAATAAGTGATGGGACATAGACAGACTTTTAAAGTCTGCTTTAGGCACAATGATCTTTACGTTCGGGTGTGTTGCCTTCAGCCAGTCAATAATCAAGAAAGTATCGGGTTCCTGCTTTTCTTTGATCGGTAAGAAGATGTGTATGGTGTTTATCGCTGATAGATCAAACTTTTTAAAGTTATCCAGCAACCTGAGGCTTAGGTCATGTAGTTCCGCAGCCGTTAAGGTCTTTCTACGTTCAATGCTTCTTTTCCTGAGTTCTGATTTGGTCTT
>JAQBOT010000129.1 GCA_028287885.1 Pedobacter sp. | reverse complement strand
TAAACAGCATAGCCTCAGGATCATGGCAAAAACCCGGATGAACTTTCGACGCCTGTAACACGGTGCTTCGGGTTGCCGTAAGCCACCTAAACCTAGAAGGCATATCCAATTGTCCAATTGGACCACCCGCTTTGCCACCCGAACAAATCAAATCAATTGAATTGATATTCGATAGAATTTCCGGAATGTCGAGGCTCGCGCAAAACGCAGTAAGGCGTATCTCATCCACTGCAAAGAGGCATTTTAAATACTTTCTTTTAGCGCAATACAAAATTACACCCACATTGATGAATTCCTCACGTTCTACCCGGGGTACAACGCGGATTACAGCATATTCAAATAGATTTTTCTCTTGCATGCTGTGCTTCATTTAAAAATATTTCCGAATGGGTTAGGCGTGTTTCTAGAAAATCTGCATAGATGCTTCTATGCTTCTCTACTGATGCTAAGGATCCATCAAGGTTCAGCCAATCATCAGGTATCAAGGAAACAATTTGACGGATCTTTTCGGTTGTCAAAATGCTTTTAAACTTCTCGTCAGCCTCAGTAAGATTTGCTGCATAAGGCAGTAAAACATGATCTTTCACCAACGAAAATGGTCTAACTGCCTGTTCCTGCCAATTGTCCATTGAATGGTGAAAGTAGAGTGCTGCGCCATGATCTATGAGCCAAAGTTCCTTATGCCAGACTAACATGTTTGTATTTCGAGCCGTACGATCCATATTGGTAAGTAGACAATCAAGCCACACGATCTCGGATGCCATAGTCTCCTCTACCTTTGTAACCAGTGGATCAAAGGTAATTGCGCCGGAAAGATAATGGAGTGCAAGGTTTAAACCAACGCTGGCTTTTAACAAATCTTGAACTTCCTCGTCCGGCTCTGTGCGGCCAAATGCCTCGTCCAAGTTTGCAAACACGAGTTCTGGCACCCTCAAACCCAATGCACGGGCAACTTCAGCACCAATAAGTTCTGCAATTAAGGCTTTTACACCTTGTCCTGCGCCACGAAACTTCAAAACATACAGGAAATCATCGTCCGCTTCAGCAATCGCCGGCATAGAACCTCCCTCCCGTAATGGCGTAACGTATCGCGTCACATTTACTGTTCTAAGTTCAACTTCTTTTATATCCATATTTTGGTTAAACACTGATCAATCAACAATCAGAGCAGTTGTTCGCAAAACTAAGGGTAAAATGTATTGGGTGATAATTATAAGGTTAAAAACTTTCAATAAGGGCAAACATTTTGCATCTAAAAGAGTTGTGAATTTGTAACTTTTGTGCAACTTCTTCGTATTGGACTGGAAATTTATGTCGCAATACAGGATTTCATCAGAACTTTCAATATTTTTGGTGAAATATTTATTTTAACTAGAAAGTACCAAAAGCAATAAAGGAAGGCCTAAAACTTAAGTTTACAAGTTCATCCTAATTTTATTGTCAGGTAGATAACAATAAATTTATAATGCAGAATCAGGAAAACAAAATTAAAGTTGCGATCGTAGGTGTTGGTAATTGCGCCAGTTCACTAGTTCAGGGTGTAGAATATTACTCAAAATTTTCAGAGAAAACATCTGGCTTGATGGCCGAAAATATAGGCGGTTACACTGCATCAAATATCGAATTTGTATGTGGCTTTGACGTTGACGAAAGGAAAATAGGCCTTCCATTGAAAGATGATATTTTCGCTAAGCCGAATTGTACAATTGTTTTAAAAAGCGATATCCATGCTGAAGCGATGATCTACAGATCTCCTGTATTAGATGGTGTATCTCCATTGATGGCTTCTTATCCAGAGAACAATAGATTTGTAATTAGTGATGAATTAAAGAATACAGACCTTTTAGTTCTTGGAGTTGACTATGATAAAGCATTTGTAACTGCATTACGTAAGGAGATTGTTGAAAAGCTTATTGAAACTAAAGCGGAGGTTTTAATTAATTACCTTCCCGTTGGTTCGCAATTGGCTACTGAATTTTATGCTGAAATTTGCATTGAATTGGGTATTTCTCTAGTTAACTGTATTCCTGTCTTCATTGCTTCAGATCTTGTTTGGGAACAAAGATTTATTGACGCAGGTATTCCAATCATTGGGGATGACATGCGTAGTCAGTTTGGTGCGAGTATCGTTTCCCAAATGTTACAGGAATTGGCGTTTGAAAGAGGTCACCACGTTAAAGCCCACATTCAAAGAAATGTTGGTGGAAATACAGATTTCTTAAACATGGAAGACAAAAACCGTTTGAAGTCTAAAAAGATCTCAAAAGAAAATGTGATCAGAGCTCAGAATGACATTCGCGGAATCTCAACCGAGGATAGTTTTTTGCATGCTGGCCCATCTGAATACATCGCTTACTATGGCGACAACAAGGTGGCCAACTTCCGCCTTGAACTTGAAGGTTTCATGGGTGCTCCCGTTATCTTCGACGCACAACTGTCGGTACAAGATTCTCCAAATTCTGCAGGTGTAGTAATTGATGCGATTCGTTACGTATATGTTGCGAGAGAACTTGGATTGGTTGGTGCTTTGAGAGGTCCATCTGCATCTACTCAAAAAACTCCACCTGAGCAGATGATGTTTGCCGATGCAATTTTTGAGTGCCATGCTTTAGCAAAAAGAGAGCTTACGGAATCAACTAGAAAACAATTAAGAAAAAAAGAACTGGCTTAATCAGCAGTTCTAAATATAAAAAAGTCCTGATCACCTCAAGTGATCAGGACTTTTTTTTGGGTAATAACACCTAAGCCAGAGAGGCCATGTCTATAACGAAGCGATAATGAACATCACCTGCAAGCGTACGTTCATAAGCTTCATTGATTTGATCAATATTAATCATTTCAACATCTGAAGTGATGTTATGCTCAGCGCAGTAATCAAGCATTTCCTGGGTTTCTTTTATCCCTCCTACCAAAGAACCTACCAGGCTACGGCGACCGCCAATCAAATGAAAGGCAATTACCTCTGATGGTTTCGGAGGGGCTCCAAGTACGATCATGACACCGTTGGTAGACAGTAAAGGTAAATAGTCGTTGTAATCGTGCTGTGCTGAAACGGTATCAATAATAAAATTAAAACTATTGGCCAATTTCTTCATCGTTTCCGGATCTGAGGAGATCTCAAAATGGTGTGCACCCAGATCCTGAGCATCTTTCTCTTTATTCTTTGAACGACTTAAAACCGTTACCTCAGCGCCCATCGAAGATGCAAGCTTCACAGCCATATGCCCTAAACCACCTAATCCCACTACGGCCAATTTGTCGCCAGCTTTCACATTCCAATGTTTCAATGGTGAGTAGGTCGTGATTCCAGCACATAAAAGTGGAGCAACCTTTTCCAATGGAAGCTTGTCGGATACGCTTAAAACGAATTTTTGCGTAACTACGATGTGGGTAGAGTACCCACCGTATGTGATTGTTTTCTTATCCTGTAAAAACGAGTTATAAGTTTGAGAATTCCCGTTTTCGCAATATTGCTCATTGTCTTCTGAACAGTTCCTGCAATGACCGCAGGAATCAACAAAACATCCTACGCCTACCGTGTCTCCAACTTTGTAGCGACTGACACCCTCGCCTACTCGAGTCACTGTTCCTACGATCTCGTGACCGGGAACAACTGGATACATGGTACCTGCCCACTCATTTCTTACGGTGTGAATATCTGAATGGCATACCCCACAATACAAAATCTTTATTTCTACGTCGTCCGCACCCGGTTCACGTCTGTCTAGTTCATAAGGCGCTACCGGTTTATCGGGGCCTTGTGCTGCATATGCTTTAACTGCTTTCATTTTTTAAGATTATTTATACTTTAACAAAGATATACTGCAAATGGTTGCTACTATAATGCGGTGATTCAGCTATTTTTAATAAAAAACAAAAGCCACGACCTACCGTTAATGAGTATGCACGTACCAATCATAATTAGTTCTCCAAATGGCTGAAAGGACGGACATTATCAAATGCGGGCTTTGAGAGGACGATTAGCATCAACAGATATTCACGAATATAAACTCCATTATGCCTGAAAAAGTAGTACATCCAAATTACAGTTTAACAAAGAGCCGCGAGGCAGTCTTTTTCGATGAGGACGATTACATCAACCCGATACCCAGAGCAGTGATCCGGCCGAATACATCTATTTTGCTTGATGGAGAGTGGAAGTTTGCACATGATGCCGAAAACAGCGGGCTTACAGATAACTGGTACGTTGCTCATGAATATACCGCGAAGGCAAATTGGCCTGGAAGTGTTGAAGCACACTTGTTAAATGTTGACGGAACGCACAAATTATGGCACGATAAGGTAATTGTTTGGTATGAGCGTGAATTTCCGCTACCCAAAAGAGTTGAAAAGAATTGCTCCTTGTTGCAGTTAACTTTTGGGGCTTGCGGATATGAAACGCAAGTTTGGCTCAATGGATTTCCATTAAAAACAATAGAAGGAGAAGAGGTGCATTTTGGTGAGTACACGTCGTTTTCCTATGAACTGGATGATCAGATTTTAAAAGACAACAACCGAATAACAATAAGGATTGTTGCCACAATGGATGCAGATACCACGCGCGGCAAACAGGAATCCTCTGTCTACAAGCGCGGGGGAATTTGGTATCAGACTTATTCCGGCGGTGTACGCAGCATCTGGCTTGAGACCGTAGAACGAAACAGGCTGCGCTCCAGAATCGGTGTAGTTAGTGTTGTGGAGGATAATCTTGTACGATTCAATTTTACAACAAGGATCCAAAACCCTGGGAAATATAAGATCCAACTGCATGTTTTTAATCGGAAACAGGCGGACCCTGTTCCAATTGCCATGGATGAATACTGCTTGGTCTTAGAGGCTGGTCAAAAACAACAGCGGCTTGTCATCGAGATTCCAGACGCGAAGTTATGGACGCCAGAACAGCCGCATCTGTACCGGCTGATTGCAAAGCTTATTGCTGAAGATTGTTATTGCTCAGAGATCGAAGCACACTTTGGATTACGAAAAATAGAAGCCAGGGGATCCCGAATCTTTTTGAATAGTAAGGAGCTATACTTAAACGGAATACTTTACCAGCCCGGTCTTGCAACATACGAACAAATAAAAATGCACATGACGGCTATGAAACGCCTTGGCTGTAATTTGGTTCGGATACATATAGCTGGGGTAGACCCAAGGATTTATAATCTTGCTGACAAAATTGGCTTGCTCCTCTGGGTTGAGGTTCCCAGCCCGCATCGTTCTACTACCGTAAGTCGGATTAATCACAAGGCAGAACTTTTAAGAATGCTTGCCTTGATCGGTACCCATCCCTCTGTAATCATCTGGAGCCTGTACAATGAGGACTGGGGTGCGCAGGACATCGCAACGAACCCAGAAACTCGACAGTACATCATGGATATGTATCACTACATGCAAATTGCACATCCGCAGTTTTTAGTTGTAGACAATGATGGATGGCAACACATATCTTTTGAAGGACGCTTGAAAACAGACCTTCTAACGGCACATCTTTATACACCTGATCTGGACAAGTGGAAGGAAGTATTAGACAATCTGGAAGCTGGAAAAAACACTGGGGTTGCCGCATTCCCACTGGTTGTTGGGGATCCATTCTTTTTTCGTAAGCAGGTTCCACTAATCGTAAGTGAATGGGGCGGCTTCGGGTTTACATATTATGGAGGGCCCGCGGACGATGTGGAAAGGACAAAAAAGATTTCTATGTTTAAAAAGGAGCTTCGGAAGCGAAGGATTGCGGGGGACGTTTATACCCAGGCGACGAACATTGAAGAAGAGGTTAATGGACTGATAGACTTTGAAACCGGTGAATTAAATGTACCAGAAGGACTGCTTTACTCTAATGGCCCTAATTTGCATTAAAAAAGAGAAAGGCGACTGTCACGTCGCCTTTCCTTTATGTTCCCAATGGTCTTTTATCATATTGCCAGAATTATCAAATTTTAAACGTCTGGTATACCTTTCACCTTTTATACTCCCCTGCTCATCTCGCTGCCCCATGTAGAGCAATATTGGTCGCCCAGCTTCATCAGTTTTAACCGCAAGATCATAGCGTTTGAATTTGATTTCTATCATGCAATCCGGTTCATATAGTTTATTAAGCAACTTCAATACCGGTTCTTTAAGTTCCATACTCTCACTACAAAGGGTTATTCTGTTTAACTACGGTGCAGCCTGAACCTTAGTTTGCAAGCTTTGTGCTTCCTGCAAATGCGCCTTCAATGATGGTAGCTTGTTTGCTGCAAAATTACGCAAGTCGCCGTCCATTACTCCCCTAGAACTTGAGGCGTTCTGGAACAGAGAAATGGCCTCTTGATGTGAGGAAATCATCATGCTAATAAACTGTTCGTCGAACTGTGCACCAGATAGTGACGCCAACGCGTTAATTTTTGTTTGATGATCAGCCTGCAAGGTGGTAGAGACATTCAGGTTTTTCGACGACGCGATGGCAGTTAAATCTCTACCAACACCTGTGTGTTCGCTTGCCATTTTGCTCCCATACTGTAATATAAGTGTATTACTGCTCTTCGTCGTTGCTAAAGTTCCCGCGGCAATCTCAAAATTGTTACTGCTGGATGCCTGGTTCACGAAGGTCTGGTTGTCCATTTGATAGTTGGCGTCATCTTTGGATTTACATGACTGCATCGAGGCGAGCAGCCCAATAAAGGCTGTCGCAAGCATTAATTTTCTTAGATTCTTCATATATTGAAATTAAGGATGTATAGAATATACAAACTTAAAACTCAACATTTTGTTGTACAAATCTTTGGATTTAAATAGTGAATCCTTGCAAGGGGACGTACACCTGACCAGAAACAGATGTAACGCCGTATCCTTATGCGCTTAGTATCCAGTGTCTGACATTAGCCATTCCCGGGTAAATTGATTTATAATGTAAGTTTCGTCCAAATATGACTGTGATTGTTACTATAAGGGTTTGAGTTGACTTTAAGAACTATCGTAAATGCATTTGCATTATACATAACACACCAGCTACGCCCAGCGTTACCTTATCAGAAAGTAGCGTGTTGTATCTTTCCAATAAATCTATGTACTTGTCTTTCCAGTAGTGTTTGTTGTAAGGATCGGTAGCTTCTTCTGTGTTGTAATTGACAGCGGCACTCTTCTTAAGATCCTTCTTAAAATCGTCAGGTGTAAAAAGATGTGGTAATTCGACAGAAAAGTCATGATCAATCACACAACCGATCCTGTAGATTATTTCAGGTTTAAGGTGTTGTTGATTAAACCAGTTATAAACGGAACGTCTGTTTACATTGGTTAAGCGTGCGACGTCACTAATAGAGTGACCATTGCGCCTAACTACTCGTTCTAAGATTTGTCCATGATGAATTTGCATAAGCTTGATTATTTTTGAAAAGTGTTAATAATATATCCTATTCGTTTGTTCCTCTAATCTGAACATCTGTGCATTTCGTGTATCCACTTTCACATGTGTGGAATATGTTACTCAATTATTCACAGTGTACGTTTCTTGTTTCAGCTTTTAGTTCCGGTCATCCGCCGGAATCATTAATTTGTAACCGCTACAATCATAGTAAGGCAATTTTTATACCGCATACAATTTACTTAAATACAGACCGTTAGTCTGGGGCTGC
>JAQBOT010000108.1 GCA_028287885.1 Pedobacter sp. | reverse complement strand
CGGATTCATGAATAGTCAACCACAAATGCGATGGATCCAACACCAAGTCGTACTTCCCAGGCTCGACAGACTTCGCTTTAACTTTCTCAGCCGCATTTTGTGCAGCAAATTTGACGTCTTCAAGCATATCGTAGCTGCCTTTATACCTGGTTACGATGCCTGGAACTTTATCCTCTGCACGGGCGTGCATGTATTCATAGCCCATACCCATAGGTGAGCTCAGCGAATTTCTGGTTTGAAATTTACCTGAAGCGCGGTCAATGCGAGTAACATTGAAGGATGGATAAATCCGGTGAACGTCCTGATCAATGTACGAGCCATCTGTAGAGGCAAAAAACTTTTGTTCATTTACCGCGAAGATTACAGAATTGACGAAGCTGGCACCATTTTGCATGGCAATGTCGTTTACATTAAGAAGCAGGTCTACTTTTTCCTTAACCGGTACTTCAAAGGCATTAACTTGAATTGGAGTTTTCCAGCTAACTTCACCATAACCTTTTTGTGCAGCCAATTGTACTGGCTCACCCTGGATTTTGGAATTGGCTTTCGCCACAGCTACGGCCTCTTCTGCAGCTTTAGCGATACCCTCTTTGGTTACATTATTTGTAGCCGCAAATCCCCAGCATCCATTTGCAAGTACACGGATCCCAATGCCGTAAGATTCGGTATTTGTAATTCCCTGAACTCTTTTCTCTCTGGTTGCAACAAACTGGTTCAAATACCTTCCGATGCGGATATCTGCATAAGATGCGCCCTTTGATTTAGCTGCATTCAGTGCAACATCGGCAAGTTCCTTCTTAATTTTTGGATCCACATGATCTAATGCCTGCAACGGGTCGATTGGCGTTCCGTAAGCAGTAAGATTCTGGAGGAGCATAGCCCCGATCCCCATACCTGAAAGGTAAATAAAGTCTTTTCTTTTCAATGCTGGTCGTTTTTAGTTAATGTTTGTCAAATTAATATGTTATTCAATGAATTAATGCAATAGTTTCGCTTCAAGCCACAAGAAGCTGATGGAAATCAGAAACAGGCCAAAAAACCACCATTTTGATACTTCTTCAGTTACTTTTTCAGTCAGGTCTACTTGTTTTGTATTGTCTTTGTTATGACATCCTGCAAATGCCGTATTTTCTGTTAGCCTTCCGTGGAGCTTTACTGTAGTCCAGTCTTCCGGCTTGTAGACGAAGAATTCTTCAGAAGCATGGTCATCAACCTTAAACTCATTCCAGCCTGGATGATCCATCTTCCCAAAACTTTGCCAGTAAAAAGGAAGCAACGGATGTTGTTGAGTACTTCTAAGTTCTTTGTTTATCGTAAATTTTGGGAGTACGGAGCCAGTTTTGGTTTGAAAAGCAATCGACCCTTGCTCCTTGGTCACAGGAAATTGAGGTTTAACTTGCCAGATAAGCTTCTTCTCTATCTTTCTTGCGGTTTTATTAATGATATGCGACCAGTATTTTGCGTAATCAGCCGAAGCACCAGCAAGCATCCAGCTGTAAGTGGAACTGATCGTTGTGGCTGCAATTTTACCGGTACCATAGAGTTTACTGCTGATTAAGATCTTCCCTTTTGCGTTTTCAACCAGACTGACTTTAGCGGGATCCGCTTCAACAAACAGAGGCTGACTAGCCGGGATGGCCTTTAATTTATTGGCATCACCGGTGATAACCGGAACAATAGATGTTGTTATGCTGTCTACCGCCGCGTTGATCAGAAATAATTTGCCAAAAGAGGAAACTGGCTTAGCCTCACTGATCCGGAGCAGCAGTCCCATTCCATCTGAAACTCTGCTATTCAGGGTCGCTCTTTCGGAAGGCGGTAAAGCTGCAAGTTCCTCATCATCGGCTATAATCAGGTCGAACTCTTTAAACATGGACGCATGGAAGTTTTCCGCCTGTTTAGCTGCTGTATTTAGCTGCTCGGTGCTGAACTTATCTTTACTGATGCGGGTTCTAAAATATGCTGGGTACTTGTCCTCAAACAACCAATTCCGTAGAAACTTAAATTCAAAATCGGGAGAAGAGGCAAGCACCATGATCCTCATTTTCGGAACTTCAATAGTCCTAAAGGGTATTTTCTCCGTTGTCAGTTGCTTGTCGTCCCGCTTTACAGTCAGGTGGTATATTGCATTACCCAACTGCTGTGGCCTGGTACTCAGGCTGAAGCTGGTTTTTTGACTTGCAGCGATTGTAGTTGAATCGAGTCTGCTCCCTGCTCCTTCCAAAAGCAATTGAATGGGCGTATTCCCTTTGTTGTCGTAAACGCCCTGGACGTTCAATGCTGATGATAATGGTACCTGGTTCGGCCAGGACACCGAAATAAAACCAGAAGGCTCAGGTGCTGCCTGGAATTCATAGCTTAACTCCCGTAAATTGGAAAGATCATCTGAAGATAGCCCGTAGCCAAAGACGTTTAATCCTGAAACCTCAGGATGTGTTCTTAGGTAATACGGGAGATCTGGAAGGTACTTAACGCGTTTGGATCCGACTTGCTGAAGTACAGAAGAATCCAGGGTAAAGTAACGTTCAGTTTTTGAGAGCTTATTCTCAAACCCTTTGGTTAACAGCAGTAGCTTTTTTGTATTTGTTGTTCTTGTGAACTGGTAGGTTATCGGAATGACGAGGAACAATAGCGAGCCAACCAGAAGAATAATTGAAAGAATTCGGAGCAACAACCTTGCTCTATTCTGCCTTTTCCATTCTTTGTATATCAAGAAAGAGCAAAGTAGAACGGCGGCGACGATCATCGGGTAAAATTTCTCCATACTATCTGCGCGATCTGTTTAATTGGTTAAAGTAGGCTTTGCTCAGATCAGATGGCTGACTGGTCTGTGCAAAGGGTTTCAGTTGTGGAACGCCGATCAAATCACTGATCCCTTTTTCCGCAAGTGTAACTTCGGTCTTCATCTGTTTGTTTGTGCTCCAGTTTGCAAGCACAGTTTTCAGGCTTTTCAATGCTGGTAAATACCGGGAAGGTGAAGCTGAAGCCGCTTGAAGTAGTTCCTTTTCTGCTTCCTGCAATATCCTAATTGCGGCGGGCGCTGGCTTTTGCCCAGCAAGTCGCGCTTCTAATATCGTAAGCGATTGTTGCAAACCTAAGTTGCTTTTGGAATCATTTGTGTTTTTATTGATGTTCGTTGTTTCCTGGACGTCAGCGAGCTCTGCAGATAACCTTTTTTCCATCTTTAGTGGAGTTGTTTTAATGGTTGTCTTGGCAACGAACGCCCGCGACTTCTGCTGTAAGTCTTTTAAGAGGCGCAAGGCTTTATATTCAAAGGGCAAAGCCTTCATTGGTTCAAATGTTCTTAGTTGAAGTTCCGAACTCCACATTTCATTCAGTGTTGCCTTAAGTTGTG
>JAQBOT010000498.1 GCA_028287885.1 Pedobacter sp. | reverse complement strand
GCTCTTGTGAAAATGATCGGCTGATAAGTGTCCGTTAATCGTTAAGAACTGCTGTAGTTGTTTTTTTACCAATTCTTCTGCTTCGGCGAATGCAGGGTGATCTGTTGTAATCTTTTCCGCCTTCAATTCGCCAGCTAAATAGTTCGGTATGCTGTAGGGTGCGATGAAATATCCGTCGACCGATGCCTGTAATAAAGAGTTTGCACCCAAGCGGTTTGCACCATGATCTGCGAAATTAGCTTCCCCTAACGCAAATAGGCCCGGTATGGTTGTCATCAATTCATAGTCTACCCACAAACCACCCATTGTAAAATGGGCCGCAGGCGAGATTAGCATGGGTTCCTCATAAGCGTTGACTGCATTAATCTTATCATACATCTTAAAAAGGTTGCTGTACTTTTCCTTGATCTTTTCTTTGCCCTGTTCTTTAATGGCTTTGGAGAAATCCAGGAATACTGCGTTCTTCATGACGCCAACACCGCAGCCGGCGTCAATTCGTTCTTTAGCTGCACGCGATGATATGTCACGTGGCGCCAAATTGCCAAACGTAGGATAGCGGCGTTCCAAATAGTAGTCTCTTTCTTCTTCAGGAATATCATTAGCCTTCCGGTCATCATGCGCTTTTTTAGGCACCCAAATGCGGCCATCATTACGTAAAGACTCAGACATTAGGGTAAGCTTGGACTGATGCTCTCCGGATTGCGGCAGGCAGGTTGGATGAAATTGGATCCAGCTTACGCCCGACATATACGCACCTTTCTTATGTGCACGCCATATTGCGGAGGTATTGCAGCCCATAGCCAGTGTTGACAGGTAGTAGACTTTACCATATCCACCGCTTGCCAGCACAACCGCGTTGGCTGCGTGGCGTTCTATTTCGCCGGTAACCAGGTCACGGGTGATAATGCCTTTTGCTTTGCCATCTATCACCACCAGTTCGAGCATTTCATGGCGCGTGTACGTCTTCACTGTTTTGGCTGCCACCTGCCGCATTAAGGCCTGGTAGGCACCCAACAACAACTGTTGTCCGGTTTGTCCACGTGCATAAAACGTGCGGGATACCTGCACGCCGCCAAAAGAGCGATTGCTCAAATAGCCGCCGTATTCTCTTGCAAAAGGAACACCCTGGGCCACCGCCTGGTCGATCAGACTTGCAGAACATTCTGCAAGCCGATAAACGTTGGCTTCGCGGGAGCGGAAATCGCCACCTTTAATGGTATCTGAAAACATGCGGAACACGCTGTCGCCATCATTCTTGTAATTCTTGGCCGCATTTACCCCGCCCTGGGCAGCAACACTATGCGCACGCCTTGTGGAATCCTGAAAGCAGAAGGACTTAACGTTATAACCCAGCTCGCCCAATGATGCTGCGCAAGAAGCGCCGGCAAGGCCAGTTCCAACAACAATAACATCAAGCTTCTTCCGGTTAGCCGGATTAACCAGCTTCACATGTTCTTTATAGTTATCCCATTTATCAGCGAGTTCGCCTTCGGGTATTCTTGATTCTAAATTCATAATCAATTGTTAAGATACACGAAGATGGGTATCAGCATAAAGCCAGCAGTGATAAAAGCCGTGTACAACCATCCGGTATAACGCACAAGCTTTACATATTTGGGCTGATAAAGACCGAGAGTTCTGGCTGCACTAAAAAAGCCATGCAGCAGGTGAAAGCCAAGCGCGATAAAGGAGATCTCATAGATCAGCACATACCACCATTGATGAAAGGTTAGTACGACAACGGAATACATGTCCTTATAGCCCTGTCCATCGACAGTCATTGTGGTAAAATCCGCTACATACCAGAAGTCTTTCAAGTGAATAACCAGGAAGATGAGAATAACCGTACCCAGCAGACCCATGTTACGGCTGTTCCAAGGACTAACCTCATTTCGTTTATCATAAACGTATTTGGTACCGTTTGCCTTCTTTGTTTTACCGGCAAGGATCAGCGCATAAACTGCATGTGCGATAATCGCGAGGAGCAAGACCCAGGAGATTATTTTGATAAGCATATTCCCCGCCAACAGCTGCGAGTACCAGTTGAATTGTTCTTTGGCTTCTGCCGGCGGCAACAACAGTTGAAGGTTGCCCAACAGATGTATGACCAGGAAAAAGCAGAGGAACAAGCCCGTACCGACCATAGCCAGTTTATATTGAATTGTTGTTTGTTTCATATTTACCATAAGCCAATTGCCTTCCACCAAAGTCCACCCACGATGAACCAGACGAGTAAGAAGAGCACACTCATAAAGAAGCCTTGTTTCCACCAATCTTTCATATCCACGTAAGTACTACCGAAGAATATTGGTGCGGGGCCGTGGCCGTAGTGCGTTAAAGAACCCATCAGTGTGGGACAGGCACCCAAGAAAATAGCCAACATAGGCGCTGGTACACCCACCGCGATACCGACTGCCAAAAACACGGAGTACATGGCTGCCACCTGCGCCGTTGCACTGGCGAACATATAGTGACAATACGAGTATACCAATATGATTATAGGAAATGCGAGTTGCCAGCTAAAATGCGCCATCTTACCGCCAACCAAATGGCCGAACCAGCCAATCAGTCCCAAGGAATTCAGGTATGAGCCCATCATCACCAACGCCGAGAACCAAACAATGGTATCCCAAGCACCTTTCTCAGATTTAACATCTTCCCAGGTTAACACACCGCAAAGCAGCAGGATGCATAAGCCGATCAATGCCCCGGTGGTGGCATCTATTGACATTAAATTACCAAAGATCCAAAGCACCAACAGGATGATGAAAGTAGCAACCATCAACCACTCCTGTACAGAGATCTTTCCCATCTCTATAAGTTTCGCAGCAGCCATCGCCGGAGCCTCTTTGGTTTGTTTTAGTTCTGGTGGATAAAACTTATATAGAAATAATGGCACCAAGATAAAACAGACCAAACCCGGTATCGCGGCAGCGATGGCCCAGCTTCCCCAAGTAATGTTTACACCTAAATCGTGTGCAAACTTCTGCGCCATGGGATTACTTGCCGTAGCCGTTAGGAACATCACAGAGGTGATCATATTCGCGTTATAGCTGCTCAATGTTAGGAAGGCCCCTATTTTACGGTGTGTTTCGGGTTTCTCAGGCACTGAGCCCATGTTTACTGCAATCGACTTCATGATCGGGAAGATCACACCGCCTGCTCTTGCGGTGTTGCTTGGTATAGCGGGTGCCAATATCAGGTCGGCCGTGT
>JAQBOT010000081.1 GCA_028287885.1 Pedobacter sp. | reverse complement strand
GGAAGGTCGGCTTCTTTAGCACGCTTTAATTGCATCATAATCTTTCGGTAATGAACAAGTATTCTCCGCCGAAAATGAATTCAACGAAACCATCCTCACGAACTTCAAAGAAGCCATTCTCATTTGGTATCAGGTTGCTTGTTTCAAAGTATGTGGTTAACGGGATCTCGAATTGGGTGCCTTTAGGCTTCCACACTTTAAACCCTGATTTAACAGCGTAACTCTTGGTCTCTGCAGTGAAAACCACAATATTGATGTTGTGGATATACTGTTGCAATACATCCAGATTCGTGTCTCTGTCGATAATATTGACGGCCGGATATTCTTGTGAGATCAGGTAGTTCAGTACGTCTGCAACATCAGTCCTATTGCCTTCAATTACACGGGTGTTCTCCTGGTATTGCTGCTCCGGATCCGGATTCAACACCACATCGGTTTTAAGGCCAAGGCTGAGTACCTTTTCATACTCTTGGGAATTTACAATTAAGGTCGGGCTCCATTCGAGCAGCTGACCTAAGTATTCTTCATTAAACTCGCCCAGTTGATGTATGTATAGTGCAGGCTCCTGTTTTTCTTTAACAATATGGTGTGAGGACATATAACAAAAGTAATGAACTTAAACTAATTTTCAGTTTGATTTGGATAGATGGCAATCAGGTGGGTACGAAGCATGTAAGCGCTTTTCTTTCCGCTTGCCGCAGTTTGGAAGCTGATTACCCTGGAAACTTCATAGGGCATATGACAGTCGATACAATTAAAATATTCCCTTACTTAAGGTTTTTTCACTGTGTTTAGCTGCCTGGTGGCTGGCCATTCATGCATTCTGAGCAAAGAATCACCAGGCTTATCAGGGAGCCAAGAACAAAGATCAATCGTCTGTATCCTTTCAAGATTTACTTCTTTGAGGCGAACTTAATGGAGCGCAGGTTAAAACCACCCTTGTCGAATACAACTTTAATGACTTGCTTACCGCGTTTTAAAGGAACATTGTTTATAGTTATGCTTTTGAATGCCTTTACATCACCTGTCGAAGGAACAGCAACGTCTCTTGCAACTGATTTATCATCAACTAGAATGGAGATCCGTCCCTGAGCGGCTCCTGCCGCTGCATCAACTTGTAAGTTGTACAACCCAGCTTTTGTTACTTGGACGGTATACCGAAGCCACTCGCCATCTTCTATATGATTCACAATATACCCATCGTTTGCGGTAGAATCCTTCGCGATATCTACGCCGTCATTCCTGTACGTACGGCCCCGGTTACCAGCGGTATACTTACCTGTAGCCGTATGATAGTCGGCTGTATCTTTGTCAAAATAGGCAACGCCATTTGGACCAAGATCGTAATCAACGGCCTTCAGAACAGCATTATTTTGAATTACATGTAATCTGAATGGCTTTGCCGTTGGATCAAGGGGCAGTCTGATCATGGCATCAATTACATCCCTATGAATTACGTTGTTTTCTGATTTTGATGCCTCGGCAAGCGCGACCAAACCTTTGTAAACATCAGCTGCTGCAGGCTTATTGCCTCCTTCATTCAGGTACTTTACAAAGGCTTCATACTGAGGATTTGTCTTTATTTCCATTGGATTGTTAAATCCAATCTTCTTCAATGGCCACCAGGACCAACCGATATTATTCTTTTCAAATAATCGGATTGCATCTGTAAACCAGACATTGGAATTCTCCCCAGTTTCACCTAACCAAATTGGCACTTGGTTCTCTTCTCTTATTTTCAGCATTCCATTAATGGAAGCCTCATCATTATAGTTCCAGTATTTATGAAAACTCAAGGCGATGTTCTTATCCCATAACGGAAATATGCCGTTGTAATTATTTCCCCAACCGTTACCTTCAATGATCACCATATGCTTTTGATCTACGGTGCGGATTGCTTTTGTAATCTCGACCATCAACTGCCTCAACGGTGCATTCAACTTTTCCTGGGTTCCGTTCTTATCTTTTTCGAGGTTTTGAAAGCCCCAGTTTGGTTCATTGATGATATCATATGCACCGATCCATTCCTCATCTTTATACCGTTCGGCAAGTTTAACCCATAGATCTATTGTCTTTTGTTTGTTTGCTTCGCTCTCCCACAACGAAGGCTTTGATGCGTCACGATCTGATATATTGGTGTCGTTGCCCTGGCCACCTGGAGCAGCATGCAGGTCCAATATTAAATACATATGATTGCTCTTGCACCAGGCAAGCAGGCTATCCGTTAGAGCGAAGCCTTTTTCCAGCCAGGTGTTTTTCCCGGCAACCGGCTCCTGCTCTACAGCTAAGGTATACAAGTTGTAGTGCATTGGTAAGCGGATCGAATTAAAGCCCCAAGCCTTCAGCGAGTCTACATCTGCTTTTCTGGTGTGATTGTTCAACCAGCCATCATAGAATTCCATTGTTTGTTTCGGCCCAATCAGCTCTTCAATGCGCTGTTTCAAACGATACTGCTGTCCATCCTTATTCACCTTCATCATATAACCTTCCTGCAACATCCAACCACCAAGTCCAATGCCTTTTAACAGCACATTTTGGCCCTCCCCATTGACGATCTTGGTACCCTGTGCTTTCAGAAAGGCCTGACTAAAGGTGTTGGTGCTTGTCAGAAAGAGAATCAGGAACGCGATTAATGATAGAAATTTAATATTCCGCGACTGTTTCTTGCGGGATGGAGCTGTATTTTGCAGGCTATTTAACATGATTGTTCGAGAAGTATACTTGGTTAATGAGGATTATAAACTTGCAGCAGTGATTACGAAAGATCCTAGCTGCAAGTTGGATTTAGGGCTACTTGATCACGTAAGTAGAAATGGAATGTGGCAGACTGGTCGTTTCAGCACCCTCACCATGGATCCAAAGATTGAAGGCTAATTTATCGTTAGACTTGTTCATCACAACGACTACAAGCTCTCCATCCGGATTCATAAATGAAGTAGCAATTAATTTATCACGGTTGGACGCAGTAGCCACCCGCTGAGCGCCCGGCAGAATGAACTTGGAGAAATGTCCAAGATAGTAGTAAGAATTCGTGTAGACGAGTTTGCCGGTCCTTGAATCTGCATGTATCGGAGAAAAACAAAAATTGCCAACGTGATTTGGACCACCATGCTCATCCAAAAGCATATTCCAGTCCGTCCAGCCTTTAGCACCACTATTCAGGTCGTTGATGATCGAATTTCCGTAACGCTCACCCAAAGCCCAGCTCTTCAAGCTATCCGGATTAAACTTCTCAATAGAAGCTTCCGTAAGCAAGAGGTTTGTTTTTGGAAAAGCATCCTGAACCATCTTCACGTTCTCGAACTGTGGAGCACTTCCAGTCCAAGTTTCATACCAGTGGAAGCCGATGCCCCAGACATACTTAGCTGCTTCCGGATCATTTAATATCACGCTTGCCCTTTGGAATACTTGATCCCTATTGTGGTCCCAAGCGATTAGATTTTTCCCAGCAAGGCCATTCTTGTGTAATGTTGGGCCTAAATATTCCTTGATAAAATCACGCTCTTCTTCTGCAGTAAACACGCAGGACTCCCAGGTCTGTGTAGCCATCGGTTCGTTCTGGACTGTTAAACCCCATATTGGTATACCCAATTTTTCATAGGTCTTAATGAATTTCACGTAGTAATTCGCCCAGGCTTGTCTGAATTCAGGCTTTAACTTCCCACCTTTTAACATGCTATTGTTGGTTTTCATCCAAGCTGGTGGACTCCAGGGACTCACGAACATCGTGAGTTTATTTCCAGCTGCCGCAATAGCCTGTTTTATTAGTGGAATTCTGTATTTTTCATCGTGCGCTACACTGAAAGTCGTCAGTGCTGCGTCGTTGTCTTTCACATAGGTATACGTATCGCTTGAGAAATCAGAACTATTGATCGAGGTACGTGCCAGCGTGTAGCCAATGCCTTTATTCCGGTCGTAATAGGCGGAAAGAAATTCCTTTTGCGCATCCTTTGAAAGCTTGGCGAAGGTCTCTGCAGTAGCATCTGTAATGGCACCGCCCATACCTAAAAATGACTGGAATTTAATCGCCGGATCAACAAATACACAGATTTGAGTTTCCAATGGCTGCTTTAGTTCTTTAAAGTTTAACGTGCCATTTTGTGTTAGGCGCATATCAGATTGATCAGCCGTCGTATATACCTTCGATGTCCTATTCTGAACGTCGTACGATTTTGCCTGCAGTGGCATATTATTTTGTGCAAATAAGGGTGCTGCAGCAGAAGATGCAAGTAGTAAAAGCAAGGTTACATGGCCCAGCTTGTTATTGTATTGTTTTTTCATATGTATATTCTTAAGAGATCTGCGTCTTGTCATAACGTAATTTGGCCTACCAAATATACGTGGCAACTGCGCCGCTTTTTAGAGAAGTTGTTACCGTTTTTGAATTGAATCTGATATTGAATGATGCATCCGGCCCGGCATTCAAGGCAATTAAAACCTTGGTTCCGTCCGTATTTTTAAAAGCTACAGTTTGTATCGTGCTTTCCAGGTCTGAATAGATCCTCACCGCTCCAGGATGTACAAATTTCGAAGCATGGGCTATTATATAGTAGGAAACGTTACGAGTAAAATCTGAAGAAATGGTCAAGGCACCAAGACAGGTCGTACAGCCACCGTTTGTGTGTGGACCAAGTTGTGGGTCAGATGCCAGGTTCCACTCCAATACATTGAGGCTCCAGTTTCTTGTAGCACCAATGATCAGGTTGCTGGTGTGGTACGCAAGATCTCCTCCAAAATCACCACCGCCGAAAGTAGCCTGTTCGGTGAAGTAAATATTTTTATCAGGAAACTGATCGTGTACCGGTGCGAGCGCATTTATGTTTCCCCCGTAAAGGTGAAATGCAGCCCCATCGATGTATGCGTTTGCATCTTTATCCTGGTAAATTGCCACAGCATACTCAGGGTGATCTGCATTGTGGTCATAAACAATGATCTTTGTCTTAATTCCAGCTTTTTGGAACTCAGGGCCAAGGTTATTCTTGATGAATTTGCCCTGATCTACAGAAAGCATAACCATACTTGGCGTGTTGTAGGGATTTAAAGGTTCGTTCTGGGGTGTGATGGCATCTATAGATATCCCCTCTGCCTGCATACTTTGAATATACTTAACGAAGTACCTGGCATAAACACCATAGTTTTCCACTTTCAGACTGCCGCCAGTAAAGCTATTGTTGTCTTTCATCCAGGCAGGTGCGCTCCATGGACATGCTAAAATTTTAATCTTTGGATTAATAGCGATAATGCGTTTTAAAATCGGAATAAGGTCGGCTTTTTCTTTATCCAGACTAAAGTTCTTTAATTCTGTATCCCCTGGGGTTTCATCATAGCTGAAGGTGGATGAACTTAAATCAGAGGCTCCTAAACTTAGCCGAATGTAGCTTACACCGATATGTGTGCCCGCAGTATCAAAGAGCTCGGATAACAGCGCGGCTTTTTTCGTTTCCTGCAGACTATTAATCAGCGATGCACTGCCACCCGTAAGCGCAAAGCCAAAGCCCTCTATCGTCTGGTAAGTTTTGGCTGTATCGACGTTGATGGTTAGGTTTTGATTCAGGCTTGAACCGAAAATTAAGGCGGTATTTTGTTTTTGCAACAACTGCTTCTGATCTGCCTGCGTCAGCCACATGGCTACCTCACTTTTGACCGGTTCGGTTACCGGAGGTGCTGGATTGACCGGTATAGGATCCTGCACAGAGGTACCAGCGCCTTTCTTACATCCGGTTTGTGCCAACAGCATTGCCGAAGCAACCATTACCAACATGCATTTATTCATATCTTTCATAGCCAGGTTTATCATTCCAGATGCAATATTCACCTTATCTGTGTTATTTGGTTATGAGTTTGTAGAAACGAACATAGTCAACCTGCATGGAAGCAGGGAAAACCGTGTCATCCACACCTTTAACTCCACCCCAATTACCACCAACCGCAAGGTTCAGCAAGATGTGGAAGGGTTTGTCAAAAGGCCAGCCAGCAAAACCTTTACTGTCGTTGGTATAACTAAAAACGAGCTTGTCATCATAATAGCCTTTGATGGTACCAGGAGTCCAGTCTTCGCGGAAGGTATGGAACTCAGTAGATAGAGTGGGCATGTTCAATGTACTTGTTTTTGAGTTTGTCGTATTATTAAGCTGTGTATGCAGGCTGAAGTGAACATTGCCCTGGTCGTAACCCACATGTTCCATGATATCCATTTCACCGGAATTCGGCCAGGCGCCATATGCATAATCATTGGGAAGCATCCATATTGCAGGCCAGGTACCTGTTCCAGCCGGGATTTTGGCTCTCACCTCAATACGGCCATAGAGCATCTCACTTCCGGTTTTTGAAACCATTCTCGAGGAGGTGTAAGCCATACCTTGAAAAGGTTCTTTCTTGGCGGTTATGGTCAAAAGTCCGTCTTTTACTGCTGCATTGTTTGTTGTGTTGGTGTAGTACTGAAGTTCGTTATTGCCAAAACCACTGCCTCCAACATCATAGGTCCATTTGTTTGCATCGGGTGCACCATTCACATCAAATTCGTCGGCCCATGCGGCAGAACTTTCGAAGGTATACTCCTTTGCCGGCGGCACAATCGGGACAAAGTTCGGCAATACCGTTTCTTTTTTGCTGCAGGACAGCATACTTAAGAACAGCATTGGAAAAACTGAATTGTAAAGTTTGTTCATCAGCGTCGGAGTTGTGTTTAAAAAAACAGAGGCTGCTTATGGTTATTTAAGCAGCCTTGTTATATTGTGAACTATTTAATTCCGCGGAATTGTACGTTGGTAAAGCCAATACCTGTTAAACCTAGATTAGAGCCACCACTTTTTATTACCAGGTAAACTTTTCCTGTTGTCGGGAAAGTAATGGTGTTTCCGGCACCAGAACAAGAAATTGCCGAAAGCAAGCCCGAGAATGTAGTCTTACCGCACCCTGCCCATGTATTTAAGGAAATTAGCTTGTTATTCGATGTATAGTCCTGACCACTCACAGGGGCTTTGCTATCAGCATACACTTCAAACCATGTGTCGGTGGCACCGCTACCAGAAATCAACATGTCTACTTTGTATTTCTTTCCTGCTATAACGTCTACTGGTTGGTAAACACCGGCATGTCCGCCGTTTCCACCTTTCGCAACCATCTTTCCATTTTCAATGGCAAACGTTACACCAGCGCTGATCGGCAAATGCGTCCATTGCACATCGTCAGCTGCCTGCATAGTTGCACCTTTGATCAGGTTTCCAGCTTCAGGGTCAGAGCTGGCGACAGTTACTTCCTGGGTGGATGTTTTAATTATACCGCCTTTTCCAAGCGCTGTAAGCGCGATGGTATATTTACCTGCGTCAGGAATGAATACCGTATCACGCATTTTACCAGGATTGCTGCCGGCGCCATCGCCCAGGTCCCACTTTACTCCTAGCAATCCCGGGCCTTCACTAGCTTGAAGTACGAACTTGTTGGCAGAACTTGAAACTGCAGTTACGGTAAATGTCGCGTTCAAATCCTCCGCGGTTAGACCATTTCCTTTTTCAAATTGCTCCGGTTTACAGCCCGAATATATTCCTGCGGCAAGTACACCTAATAAGCAAGCTTTAATTATGTTAGATTTCATATGATTCTGATTTTTCAAGTTAATTACTTAGTTCCACCCCATTCTTTACTTTGCTGAATCTTGGTGTTGTTCAAATCGTTTTGTGGTATAGGTAAAATTTCATTTCTACCTGCAACGAAACCTTTGGATTTCAACACAGTTGGTGCATCGCCCCAACGTACAAGATCAAACCAGCGGTGGCCTTCAGCCGCAAGCTCAAGGCGTCTCTCGCGTTTAATCGCATCCATGGTTGCAACTACGGGATGTGGTTTTCCGTCATTGTAAGCACGGGTATGAACAGCTGTAAGCAACTGGGTTGCGCGGTTCACATCTCCACTGCCCATCACCAAAGCTTCTGCTTCCATCAGGTAAGTATCGGCCAAACGGATCTCATACATGTTTTGTGGATAGTTCAATTCCTGTGCACCACCGCCAGTAGTCTTGTCTGATAAGTGTCCAGCAAACTTGTTGATGAAAAATCCAGTATTCATGTAACCAGCAGAATACTTCGCAACACCTGCAGCCTGAAGACTGTCCATATTTAGCACTGTAGCCGCGTTCCTTGGGTCATTGTGAATTGCATTAAATAAATCTGGAGTGATAGGCAAAAACGACCAACCTGAAGTCAGGTCAGGAGCGCCAGGCTTAACGGCCTCGTAACCTCTTGGGCCAACCATAATATTCAACAAATTACCTTCAGTACATGCTGTACAATCCCAGTTACCACCAGATTTAGATGAATGTCCTATTTCAAGGATTGATTCCGAATTAAACTTGTTTGATGTTTTCCAAAGATCAGCGAAATTCGACACAAGGTTGTAACCATAGGTCGCATTGGGCTGCCCTGGCGTCCCATTTACTAGGGCAAACTCAGACGCTGCCTCAGCATATTTCTTTTCATACAAATAGACCTTACCCAAAAGTGCGTGCACAGTACCCTTTGTAAACCTTCCACCTTCGGTAGCAATGTCTACGGTGTTTGGCAGCGTGCTTTCGGCGATCGCATCCTTGAGATCCTGCTCAATTTGTGCATAAACCTCTTCCGGAGCAGCTTGCTCAACTTGATCGATCTGGTCTGCCGCAACTCCTGTTGTTAGTAGGGGTACATTCTTAAACAAACGTACCAGGTCAAAGTAGAAATATGCGCGCAATGCCTTTGCTTCAGCAGCATATCTTGCCTTTAAGGCGTCGTCCATTGGAACGTCTGCAAGTTTGGTTAAAAGAACGTTCGCGCGGAATACGCCAGAAAAGCCTGCACGCCATAATTCAGACGAGGGACCAATGTTCTGGTTAAGTGTATAGTTTGAGAATACCTGCAGGTCTGAAATATCGGTAGCACTACCTCCACCCGCATAATGATCGTCAGAACCAGCATCCATGGCGTTCACTTTGGTTAAATCACCACCACCTTGCCAGCCTACAACGTCATAAATAGCTACAAGGCCATTGAACGCTTCTTCCTGGTTTTTATAATAATTTGATTCCAGATCGGTACCCTTTGGATTTACGTCCAAAAAGCTTTTTTTACATGCAGTTATTGCAACTGAACCGATCAGACAAACCGATAAGAATTTTATATATTTTTTCATGTTTTTATGTGTTAAAATCCAACGCTTAAACCAAGCATAAATGAACGAGCTTGTGGATAGAAGCCACGGTCGATACTGAATACACCACCACCGATCTCAGGATCAAATCCGGTATACTTAGTAAAAGTTATTAAATTTTCGCTGGTTGCATATACGCGTGCACGTTGCATTCCCAATTTGGTCATCAGCGTTTTAGGTAATGTATATCCAATTTGAAGCGTTTTAATGCGGAAGTATGAACCATCTTCCAGATAGAAACTAGAGTTGTACGTTGTGTTGTGATTCGGATCACCACTTACCACACGTGGATAGGTATTGGAAGTACCCGCGCCAGTCCATCTATTTAAGACTTTAGTCGTGTAATTTGAATTCTCGATATCAAGACGGTGTAAGCCCTGGAAAATCTTATTTCCAGCCTGTCCCTGCCCAAATACAACAAGATCAAATCCTTTGTAAGCAAGATTTAAAGTCAAGCCAAACTGCCATGTTGGTGTTGGGTTACCAATGTAGGTACGATCTAGATCTGTGATCGTTCCATTACCATCAAGATCTGCCCATTTGAAGTCACCTGGCTTTGCATTTGGCTGTATTTTCTGCCCTGTAGAAGAAACATAGCTGTCAACTTCTGCCTGAGTCTGGAAAATACCCATATTCTGGTATCCGTAAAATGAATTAAACGCCTGACCAACTGTAGTCCGTGTGATACCACCTTCAATGTTTTGGAATCCCTGCCCGCCTAGATATTGCTGTGCATTACCCAGGAAAGTAACCTTGTTGGTCATATGTGATACGTTTGCATCAACTCCAACTTTCAATTCGCCCAAAGTTTTGTGGTAACCCAATTCAAGCTCAAGCCCTGTATTCTCCATATCACCGATATTTGATGCCGGGTTAGAAATTGCACCTACGTAGAAAGGAATAGGAGGGTTTTGCAGAATGTCACTGGTTTTTTTCTTGTACCACTCTGCGGTTAATGTGAAATCATGGAAAAGTGTTGCATCAAAACCAATGTTGGTCTGTGCCGTTTGTTCCCACCTTAAGTTCGGGTTGGAAGGTGCATTCGGACTGTATCCACTGATGTAGCTATCCTGATTACCGAAACTGTAGTTACGGCCACCACCAATGGTAGATAAGAAGGCATTGTCGCCGATAGCGTCACTTCCAACTACTCCATAACCGCCGCGGATCTTCAGGAAGTTAACAACATTGTTTTCTTTCCAGAAACCTTCTTTACTTGGAACCCAGCCCAAAGAGAATGAAGGGAAAGTTCCATATTTATAGTTTGCACCAAATCGTGATGATCCGTCTCTTCTGATGATACCCTGGATGATATATTTTTCATTGTAGTCATAGTTTAAACGTGCAAACAATGAGCTCACATGATGTTCCTGTCCTTCACCACCATAACCGATCCGTTGGATAGCTGGAATGCTGTAGTTTAATGAAGCATCATCGAAGTTGTCAACCGGAAGGCCACTGGCAGTTACACCTACCATGCTTGTTCCACCATCAACATAGGCACCCTGACCGATAAGCACATTTAAATTGTGTTTATCAAAGCTCTTGGTATAAGAAGCCGTATTTTCAAGGTTCCAGTTAAAAACGCGTGTAGTCTGGCGGTTATAGTTGTTCGGAGTGTTGGTTGTAGAAGAGTTCAGGTAATAGACCGGACTGAAAGACTCATTGCCATAGAAAGCAATTTTCGTTCCCATGGTTGACCTTAATTTCAAGCCCTTAATTGGTTCTACTTCTCCATAAACGTTGCCGACAATATTGTGTGCCCAGCCATAGTTACCTAGACGGGTTGAAATGTAAGCAAGTGGGTTAACGATTTCCTGGCCAACATTTGACGAAATGCCGTAAGGGTAGCCTTGTGCATTTCTGCGTACGGCATTGGAAGAATACGGGCTTGCAGACGCAATTGCCGGATCAGTAATAACCGCAGGTGTTAATGGATCCAGGTTCAATGCAGAACTTAACGGACCACCAAATTCACTGTTTGTATTACCCAAACCGATGTTTTTATCGTAGCTATAACCGATGTTTTCACCGAAACTGATCCACTTCGCAGGCTTATAAGTCTGATTTACACGAGCATTAATCCGCTTGTATTTAGAGATATCAGTAGCAACAATACCATCTTGTTGTAAGTAACCGAAAGAAGTGTAGAACGTGTTCTTATCACCGCCTCCGCTAATGCTTAATTCATGATTCTGGCGTTTTGCACTGTTGTTAAAGATTAATGACTGCCAATCAGTTCCCGCACCCAATGATGCCGGGTCAGGGTAGACTATGCCTTTACCTGCAGCAACACTTGCTTCATTTCTGATCGTAGCATATTGTGTAGCATTAAGCAGATCTAGTTTTCTTGCCGGACCAGAAACTCCATAATAACCGGAGTAGTTAATCATTAGACCAGATCTCCCTTTTTTCGTTGTTACCAAAATAACACCCGCAGCTGCACGTGTGCCGTAGATTGCTTGCGAAGCAGCATCTTTCAGAACCTCAATAGATTCGATGTCCGACTGGTTTAAATAACCAATACCACCATTATCTACAACAACTCCGTCTACAACCCATAATGGATCATTACTGTTGAAAGAGGTGATACCCCTTACGCGCACTGTAGAACCTGATCCAGGCTGTCCTGCATTTGAAGCAATAGTCAAACCTGAAGTACGACCCTGAAGAATCTGCTCTACACGCGTAACCGGTAGGTCTTCAAATTCTCTGGCTGTAACGCCGGAGATCGCGCCGGTGGTGACGCTTTTCTTTTGCGTACCATAACCAACAACAACGACCTCACCTAAGGCTTTTGCATCCGATACTAATGAAATGTTTAGGGGACCTTTGCCATTTACGGAGATGGTTTCTGTAACCATACCAATTTGGCTGATTTGCAACTTCGCTCCTGTTGCCGGAGTTTGGATAGCGAACACTCCGGACGCGTCCGTTAATGTTCCGCGTGTTGTGCCTTGCAGCTTAATAGTGACACCTGGAATGGGCTTTCCATCAGCCTGGTCTGTCACCTTTCCCGTAACTGTTATATCCTGTGCTGATACAGCGAAAGGAAAAACAATCATACAGAACATGAAAATAATGAAGGTAAATCTTCCTTTCATACAAAATGATTATTGAGTTAATATTTGGTTAAATCATTAAAGCTTTCCGCTTTAATGGGAATCAAAATTAGAAGACAATCTATCATTCTGCAATATCGAAAGCCTACAGCAACCATACATAACCGTCCATTAGGCCTTAAATAGCGTGTTTTTGCCACTACATAGACACTACATAGAACTCCTAAGTTGCTGGTATAGAGCATCTGTTTCCGCAACACAGGAAGCCGTTCCACATTTGTAGTATTTTGCAGGCATTTAAGTGCTTAGGACAACCCTATCTCTTGAAATTTCCGTTAAGAACTCATAAAGGTTAATTTCTGGCTGTAGGGAAAGCTTCTTTCTTAGCCTGTACCGTCCAACTTCGATCGCCTTTATCGTGACATTCATCAACTGAGCCATCTCTTTGGATGACAAATTCATTCGCAGATAAGCACAAAACTTAAGATCATTTGGGCTTAACTCTGGATAGCGATCTTTGAGCCTGTTAAAGAATTCATTATTAACATTATTGAAATGCATGGTAAGCTGGTCAAGTTCATGATCTCCTTTTTCTACATCACGTATTAACCTCACGAGATGTCGCAGGCTTCCTGAACCATCTGGAATATCGTCGCTTTTGATGACACTTGATATGACTTCTTTTATCCTGGCGAGCAACTTATTTCTCTGCACCAAGTGCATGGCCATTGTAGAAAGCTCTTTGTCTTTATAATGAACATCCGCTTCCAGCTTCTCGTTTTTCAGTCTTACAATCTCTTTTTCTGTCCGGTCCAGTTCTAGCTGGTGCAAATAGCTTAGGCGATTACTTTTACTGGTATGCTTGCGCTTTTGCCAGTTCACAATTCCCCTAAAAAGTAAAACAAAAAACCCAGCGTACACCAGATACATCCAAAATGTATTGTACCAGGCAGGCAGGATCTTAAACGCGTAACTTACAACCTCAGATTCGTTGTCCAAATTCGTTCTCGCCTTAACTCTGAATATGTATTTTCCTGCAGGAAGATTGGTATAGTCCTTTTCGCTTTTGTTTGTCCACACAGACCATTGTTTATCAAAGCCAACAAGCTGATAACTGAATCCAATATTCTTTTTGTGCTCGAATAGAGTCGACGTAAATTCAAAATGAAGCGAGTTGTATACCTTTGCAAAGTTGGGAACCTGCGTCAAATCCTGATGGTCCGTGAGCAATCCTTTATTCATGTAGTAGCCACCGAAAACTACACTATCCCGGGTACCTACAAGCTTCACAACACCAATGGAGACTCTGGGCCTGATGATATTTTTAATGTATTGTTCATAATTAACATGGTAAGCACCTTTATTTGCGCCAATAAGAATATTGTTGCGGTTTAAAGTATAAATACATTCAAATCCGCCGACTACCTTACCATCCATCTCTGGGAGGTAGACAATTGAATAGGAATTTGTGCCCGTATGCTTGCTGAAGTCGATGACACCGACTTTTTTATTTGAAATAAACCAGATATTCCCGTCTTCATCCTCCTTTAAGTACTGCACAGCGACACCCCTTAAAGCATTTTTCAGCAGCCGGAATCGAGAAAACCTGTTTGTTTTAGAATCGTATTCAAAAATGCCGCTTAGTGTGGCCACTAGTATCCGGTTCTTAACTCGGTACACATAGTTATAAAGCGTTGAAGGCAAACCATCTTTACGGGTAAACAAGGTTGTTCTCTGTACCGATTTTAAATCTGGAGATAGATCGATTTTGTAAATTCCGTGATAAGGATGTGAAGACCACAAATTATCGCTGTTGTCGAGAACGAGAAATCTTAAAGACTCTGCTATCCCCTCCACTGCACCAGAATTTAGAAAAACACCTTTGCTGTAGTTGATCTTTTGAAGGCCAAGGTAGGTTCCGGCGAGCACATTTGGAGACGGAAAAACGTTGGACATCGGTTGAAATGCCCATGTTCCCGGGGTTGACACCTTTTTTGCCGTTTCATTTTGAACAACAAAGGTCCCATCTTCATGCCCCATCAGCAGTTCGTTGTTAATCTCCTCCAGATTCCACACCTGACCTTCTGTATTTTTTACCTCCCTGAAATTGGCTATGCTTAAACTCAAATCTGGTGATTCTGTCTTCAATGACGTAAAATACAGGCCGTTGGAAGTTCCGATGTATAAAGACTCCTTGAATTTCTTGAAGGCATAGCTTGTAATCTGCTTGTTTCGGTTGGGAAAAATACTCTTGACAGCACTGTTTATCGCCACATAAGAGATCCCGTCATCGAGGGCAAGCCACATGTTCTTATCCTGGTCCATCAGTATTCCCCGTACATTGTTATTCTGCAGCCCCGTGCCGTAGTTGTACTTTTGCAAAAGTTTTCCATGCTTGTTCATAATGTAAACTCCGCCAGCGGTAGTTCCAATGGCATAACGGTACTTATCAAGCGATACCGTCACATAGATCCTTTCGTTTTTAAAAACAGAATCCAACTCCGTTCTTTTTGGAAAAAGCCGGTTTTTGTATAGGAGGAATACTCCACTTTTCAAGGTAGATACAAGCAAGGTGTCTTTGTTGTATGATAGAATGGCAGTGACTGCAGACAAATTAAGAACCGGATCACCACACACCGGCTTCCAAATTTCTTTGTCGTAGATCATCAATCCGCCGTATAATGTGTGGGCATATACGCGGTTATTTGCCTGTCCTAAGAATTCCCAGGAAATTTTTGGCTTGTAGGCGTTGATCATGCCATCCTTGTAGTGGAGGATTATGTTTTTGGTTCTAAAGAAAACTTCGTCTTGGAGAATCGAAATATCCCATACATCGGCAAACTTCCTGAATTTAGGCCCGACAAGTGGAACAAGTGAGGTATATTTCAGTACACCATTTGCATCGGGAAAAAAGTAGCCCACCTCATCTTGAGCGCCAACGTAGATGCGATTTTTAGAGTCGACTCCAATCGAACGTACAGCGGTGTTGTTGGGCAGTTTTAGAAGATTCCAGTATCTACCATTGTAAAACAATAAACCCTCATTATTGCCGACAAAAAGATTTCCAAGCTTATCCTGCTTGATCCCCCAGTTCTGAATACCAGCATTATATTGATCGTTTCCATAATTTGCAATCTGCGGCGTGCCCAACTGATCCTGAGCAAAAAGTGGTGAAAAGATGAAAAATGCAAACAGTACAAGTAAAAGTTTCTTCATAGAGGAGATTAAATCGGCCGAAAAAATAAAGATACCTGATTAAAAGATTATTTTTAGCGCAATCCTTTATTACAAATAACTTAACCCCTATATTCTTATGTTATCAATCAAACAGTATGTATTAACCGCGTTAATTGGCCTTGCTTCTATTGGTTTGTACTCTTGTAAATCAAAAAAAATGGTGGTTAAAACACCAGCCGCAATAGTTAAACAAGAACCGCAGGTTGCCCAAAAACCTGCACCAGAACCACAAAAAGAGCAAACTGAACCAGCTGTGGTTTCAAAACCCGATTATAAATTTGGCAAACTCCTTTTTGAGTTCAACTCTTCAGTTTTAAAAACAGGAAGTTTTGAAATCTTAGATAAGGCAGCTTCAGAAATGAAAAAAGACCCAGAAGCAAAGTTTAGCATCAATGGACATTCTTCAGCTGAAGGCACACCTGAGCACAACATGTCCTTGTCTGTAGACCGTGCGAATGCCGTTAAATCTTACCTGGTAAATGCTGGCTTCGATGCTGGAAGTTTTACAGTACAGGGCTTTGGAGAAAAGCAACCGGTTTCATCTAATGCAACTGAAGAAGGCAAAGCCCAAAACAGAAGAGTGGAGATTAACGTAAATCCATAATATTTAAGCGATCGGCTTTAATTAAAGTGATGAAGATTTCGTGTTGATGGCCTATTAAATCGTGAAACATTTAATTGTGCACCGGCAGACCGCATTTAAGCTTTTGGATCTTTGTGCTGTTTTCCTTAGTGCATATGGCCGCGACAAACTTTATTAAAAAGGCACAAAAGCAAAATCAAGCTTTTGTGCCTTTTTTATTTAACAGAGCTTCGTAGCTACCAAAGTCGATAAAATTTGTGAACAGCTTCGGATCAAACAGGGCCCACATAGGGCCCAACCAGGGTGCAACCAGGGTCTAACCGGGGCTATAAGCCCTGTATACCCCCTACATGACTCCTGTAAGGTGCGGGTTTGTTAGCCAGGTATTACCTTTTGGGCCTTGAGCTGATCAAAAACCCTTGTAAAAGACTCCAGGCTATCCAAATGCATCTCCTGGAAGCCATATCTTCGAAATTTGTTTACGTCGAAGAAAGCATCGTGTACATTATTGAAGATAAAGTCGCCAAAGGGCCATTGGACTAGTTTATCTAATGCATAATCAAGCAACTGATACTTCCTTGTCATTTCTGCCCATAGTTGATTTTTATCGGTCATGTATACAGCAAGGGAGAAAGTCTGCGGCTCCTCTACCTCTACGCCGAAATACGCGCCGATCTTTGGCCAAATGTGTTTCCAGCGGAAGACGTCGCCATTGGTTATATTGAAAATTTCCTCATTGCAAGACGCGTTTAAAGCTGAGTATTCCATTCCTTTTGCCAACAAGGTGGCATCGGTAACATTGACCAGAACCTCGTAGGCAGCATTGGGACCAGGAAAGCGCATTGGTACACCCAGTTCCTTACACAGGCTTGCATAAATGGCAATAAGTGTCGCCAGGTTCATCGGATTGCCGATTGCAATCCCGATCACAATATCCGGACGTAATGCCGTCCAACTCCAGGACTTTCCGGCCGACTGCCGCCTTAAGAAGTCTTCCTGACTGTAATAGAAATTAGGCGGGAAATGCCGGGCATCTGTTTCTTTAGCGGGTGTTTTGTAGATTCCCAGATGTGCACCATAGGCCTTACCTCCTTGTATAAAGGTGATGTGCCTGAAAGCGGGGGCCACAACTTCAATTCCGCGCACCAGATTCTCGATCAACTCCACGTTATTCGATGTTTGTTCTTCCAATTTTCTTCGCTCCACATAGGCAGCATAAAAGACATGAGTTACCTGCTGTAACTGATCGCGCCGCGCCTCAACAGCGTCGGACTTTGTTAGATCAAGAGCAACAAAAATTGCTTTGCTTTGATAAGTAAGTGGAGAATGGGAGGTAACGATGATGTCCCAATTGCCTGTACTTTCCAAATAACTGACCATGTTGCGGCCGATGATGCCATTGCCACCTACAACAAGCGCGGTTTGTTTCTGCATAACGAAGGAAGGATTAGGTTAGGTTGCCTGGGCAGTTGGACGTAATATGATTTCGTTTACATCATAATCTTCCGGTTGTTCAACAACGTACGCAACCGCACGGGCAATTGAGTCAGGTGATATTGCTATGTCGAGTACATTCTGCAAAACGCCTTTAATTTTTTCGTCGGTGATTGTATCCGGGAGTTCCGTCTTAATTGCGCCAGGAGAAATTATGGTTGTTCGGATGTTGTAGGGTTTTACTTCCTGCCTTAAGCCCTCAGAAATCGCCCTCACGGCAAACTTGGTTGCAGAATACACGGCAGCTCCAGGGCCGACCCGGTGTCCGGCTACAGAAGAAACATTAATGAAATGACCACTTTTTTGTTCTTTGAATATTGGCAGTGCTGCGCCAATACCGTATAATACACCTTTGATGTTGGTGTCGATCATTCGTTCCCATTCCTCGAAATGCAGGTTTTCCAATCTGGACAAGGGCATTAATCCGGCATTATTAAACATGACGTCCAACCTGCCAAAAGCATCAACTGTACCTTTTACTAGCGCTTCAACCTGTTCACGCTTGGTTACGTCTGTTACAAATGCAACAGCCTGCCCTCCGCTTGCTTTGATTTCTTCAACCAATCTGTCCAGATTCTCTTTGCGCCTTGCAGCCAGACTAACCAATGCACCTAATGAGGTAAGATGTTTGGCAACGGCTTCGCCGATGCCACTGCTTGCGCCGGTTATGATGATAACCTTGCCTTTAATATTATTTTCCATAGTGTGATTTATAGACGATCAGGGCTTTACAATTGCCAGATCATCTATTATCTACACCGATGTTGCTTAAAAGTTTGTTTAAAATCGTCCGCCAACTTTATGGCGCATCATTAACTTCTATCCAGTGGCCATCTGGATCCTGGAAATAAACCTGCTTTACGCCATCTACACGTACCGTCGGTGCTTTCGCTGTGCCCGGCCAATTTGAATATTCAACTTTATTCTGATCCAGCTTAGTTATAAACTTGGTTATCGAGGGCACACTGAAACATAGGTGTTCATCTTTTGGATAGTTGAGCTTTGCTTGTGCGCCTTTAATCAGGTGCAACTGTCCTGCAGCTCCAAGGGTAAACCAAACGTGTCTGCCGTCTTTAAAGGGCTCCTCCATTTTGGCCAGGTTTAACAAGGACTGATAAAAGTTTGCACTTCTATCTAGATCCGATACATACATCGCAATATGATTCAGCTTTGCAGCAGGTTCATTGGAAACTGATTGGGCCTTGGTCATTTTAGAAAACAAACATGAAAAAGCGAATGCGATTATCAAAACTTTTTTTCTCATACACGTATTTGGTTT
>JAQBOT010000049.1 GCA_028287885.1 Pedobacter sp. | reverse complement strand
CGCTTTTATAGCGCGGGGAACGATAAAGGCGTTGTGGAATGGTCGTTAACAGATATGGCTTTCGTACGGGTCGTTGTGCCTGTGCAGAGTTCCGTATATGCCTTGCACCGCTTAGATAACCTGCTTTTCATAGGGCAAAGAAGCGGCGTGATCCTTGTTTTCGATTTAACATTGAATAAGGTTATCGCGACTTTAAGATTTCACCAGAAAGGTGTTTTTGATCTGAAAACGCTGGTTTTGAAGGAGGAATTGCTGAGTACCGGAGAAGATGGCATGGTTGCAGTTTGGTCTTTGAAGGATTTTTCACTGCTGTACCACTTTCAAGTTATAGCACAGACCAACCGGGTGATCTCGATCAGCAATGATGAGAAAGAAGTGGCACTCGGGGCTAAAGATGCCATTATCCGCATCTACAATACGGTAGACTACAGCTTACTAAGGGAAGTTCATGGGCATACGCTGCCGGTTACATCTATTGCATTTTCACCTTTAGGCGACTATATGATCTCGGGCAGCCGGGATGCGCAGCTGAAAGTTTGGAGCCTGCCCGATTATGCGCTGATAAAGAACATCCCAGCACATTTGTTTAGTATTTACAGCATTGTCTTCCACCCTACCTTACCGTATTTTGCAAGCTGCAGTCAGGATAAAAGCATTAAGCTTTGGAGTAGCCTGGATTTTAAGCTTGTAAAGATTCTGAGTAATGAAAAAGGCACGCAGGGGCATTTCCATTCGATAAATAAGATGATCTGGAGTACGGATGGGCGTTTTCTGATATCTACAGGGGATGACCGGCACGTAATGATTTGGTCTATTGACATGTGATAATTTGGACTATGGGCATGTAATAATCATTTTTATGGGCGTGTGATGATCATTTTATGGACCCATGATAATCATTTTTATTAACACACGATGATCTGGTCTAGGATTTGTTCTAGCTGAAAGTCGCCCCTATTACATAAATGTTCCCGTTTATTTATTTTGTGACCTACTATTAGGAAAAGTACGAAGAATGATTAAATTGACGTACTTATTTTTGGAATTATGGCTAGGGAACACGAATATCAAACCAACTTGGTATGGGCAGGCAACAAAGGCTCAGGAACAATAGATTATAGGTCGTACGACCGCAGTTACGTCATTTCAATCGATCATAAGCCTGATATTTTTGGCTCCTCAGACTCAGCCTACCTTGGCGACAAGTCGCGCCACAACCCCGAGGATCTCCTGGTTTCTGCACTTTCTTCTTGCCATATGCTTTGGTACCTGCACCTATGTTCGGAAAACGGAATTATAGTATTGGATTACAAGGACCGGGCAACAGGAAAAATGACCTTAAATGCTGATGGCAGCGGACAATTTACCGAAGTCGTATTGCACCCAAGGGTAACCATCTCAGAAGCTGCAGATCGCGATAAAGCCAATGCATTGCATGCGCAAGCGAATTCTTTATGCTTTATTGCGAAATCTTGCAACTTTCCGGTAAGGCACGAACCTGAGTGTCTGGTTGATGGCAATTAGGTGTTGCGCAATCCTCCGATGCTCCATTGAGGCATGAGCCTGAGTGTTTGCTTAATGGCAATTAGGTGTTGCGTAATCCTGCAACGTTCCATTGTAGTATTTTGAAGCCTTTTACAAATTATTTTAATTGATTGAAAAATAAGTTTATTAATAGATTATTGACCTTAGAGTAATTATTGATTATTAACTTAAGGATACATTCAATCTTTTCATGAAACGCTTCTTTATTTGTCTATTTATTCTATTGCCTTTTCTAAGCAACGCACAGTCCAATTTTAAACCTGGTTATTTGATTACCAACACTGGCGACCGCATCCCTGGATTCATCAATTACAAGGAACGAGATCAGAATCCCAGGTCTTTTACTTTCAGGTCTACCATCAACGCCCCATCGAAAGTCTATAAAATTTCTGAAGCTAAAGCCTACGGTCTGGATGGTCTTGAGCAGTACGAACGCTACGCTGTAGATATTACTCGCAGTAAAGAGGCACTTAAAGACCTATCCGTCGGGCTTGATTCTACATCAATCCGAGATACCGTGTTTTTGAAAGTACTACAAGCTGGCAAAAAACTTACGATGTACGCCTACTCAGATGATATCAAGTTAAGATATTACATCAAGGAGCAGAACAGTTCTGAGCCCTATGAACTTGTTTATGCTTCTTACAAAGTTGATGAAACTGGGAAAGTTAAAGACTACAACAAGTACATCCGCCAACTGACCGTGCTTCTGATTGGCAATAATCTATTTACGCCTGCTATTCAAGCTAAAGTGCAGTCGTTGACCTATAACAAAATGCCTATTCTCGACATTGTTTCCATAATAAATGATCAGAAAATAGAAAAAGGGATGAAGTCAGCCAGGTTCTTTGTCGGCGCTGCATTCAATACCAGCATGGCAAGTTACATGGGCCAATCTATGTTTAACGCGCCTGGGTTTACAAACAAGCGATCCTACGCACCGATGATAACAGCAGGCATGGATCTGTTTGCCAACCCCCATATAGGGCGTGTAATGTACAGGGTTGAGCTTTCTTTGACCTCAGCTAAAAGTGACATTTATGGACCCCACACCGACCCTACAGTTGACTATAAAGAACATTTTTTCGACTCTTATAGTGTGATATTTTCTCCACAAGGAATCTGGAACTTCTATAATACGAACCGGAATAAGGCTTTCGTCGGCGTTGGTGTTGCTGTAATTTATACTAAATACATGAATAATATAATGCATACAAAATTAACACACACTGGGGAACTCCGGATTGAGGAAGAGAACGACTTCAACTACACGTATTTCGCTCCACAACTCAGTGGTGGTTTTGTGGTTAACAGACGGTTTGAAGTATTTGCCAATTACATGTTCAACGGGAAAACAGGTGATTTTTTCAACTACAGTCTCTCCATGAGCCGGCTTAACGCAGGAGTTAAGTTGCTTTTTGGGCATATGCTGTAGGACGTGAGGATAAGGTGTAGGTTGAGGTTTTTAACAAACGACAATTCACCTGCATTAACCATCCGCATAAGTAAGCTATTAACAACAATAAATAACCCAGGCTTTTGAGAATTGATACTAAATCTTTACACCAAAATATCAAAGATTATTCATGAAGAAATGCGCCGCCAGTTATTCAAACACTATTATTCTAAAAATTCATTCAATATTTTCATGAGACGCTTCTTTCTTCATTTATTCGTTCTTCTTCCCTTCCTAAGCAACGCGCAAAACAACTTTAAACCTGGTTATGTAATTACCAACTCCGGCGACAGCATACCTGGCTTTATTAATTATAAGGAACGCGAGCAAAATCCTTCTTCAATCTCGTTCAGGCCTAAAACAAATAGTCCTGCTCATACCTATGAAATAAGTGATGTTAAAGCCTACGGCTTATTTGGTCTTGAGACGTACCAACGCTTCATTGTGGATATAAGCCAAAGCAAGGAAGCCTTGGCGGACATCTCTGTTGGACGGGATTCTACATTAACTAGAGACACTGTATTCTTGAAAGTGCTACAAGCAGGCAATAAAATCACTCTTTACACCTATGCAGACAATATAAAAACCAGATATTACATCAAGGAGAAAGAAAGTTCTGAACCTTATGAACTTGTTTACGCTACATACCGCATTGATGAGACCGGAAAATTAAAAGACTATAACAAATACATCCGGCAATTAACTTTGCTGCTGTTGAAGAACAACCTGTATACAGCCGTAAATCAGACTAAGTTGCAGTCGATAACCTATAGCAAAGAAGGCATAGTCGACATTGTTTCATCCATAAACGCGAAGAAAGCAGAAAAAGGGATGAAGTCGACCAGGCTCTTTGTTGGAGCAGCGTTTAATACAAGCAAGGCGAGCTATACGGGCAAGTCGGTGTTTACAGGACCGGGAGTTACGAATAAAAGATCCTATGCACCAATGATTACGGCAGGTATTGATCTGTTTGCAAATCCACACATTGGACGGGTGGTTT
>JAQBOT010000103.1 GCA_028287885.1 Pedobacter sp. | reverse complement strand
ACCTTTAGCATCTAAGGTATACCACAGTACATGCCCGACGCCTGTACCGTCTGGACCCAGCGTGGGCGTAACGCTTTCCGGCAGTAACCGCTGGGCGTAATTCAGACGCTCCAGGACCCGGCTTCGCGCCCAATAAACATCTGCTTTGTCGTCAAAAATTATATAAACAAAGCTCATTCCGAACATGGACGTGGCCCGGATGGCCTTAACTTTTGGGATGCCCTGCAGATTGCTTACCAGCGGGTATGTGACCTGGTCTTCCATGATTTGCGGGCTTCGCCCCTCCCATTCGGTGAATACGATCACTTGGTTTTCGGAAAGATCAGGAATGGCGTCGATAGGGTTTTGCTTTACTGCGTACACACCCCATGTAAAAAGCAAGGCGGCAATTAGCAAAACGATATACCTATTCTTTAGTGATAAGGAAATAAGTTGATTAATCATCTGATTTGGATTAAACAGCCACGCATGTAGCGTTGCCGCAAACATTTCATTTTCATTTCCTCCGCTTATGCGGGGAATGAACTCTATGTTATAAGAGGGAAATCAGCGATGCAGAAGGCAAGCTGATCAACCGCAGTACAGATCAGATCCTGTACGTGCAATTGAGGGTATAGATGGGAATCTCGGAACTTAGTGGCGGAGTACTATCGTGGTATGCATTCGAATTTAATGTAGCCGCAATGACAACAGCTTCATACCGGAAAGTCGATGGCATTATAACCGATAGTGGCTGGTTCAGCGTGATGCTGGATACCTTGACATGATTGTCTTTTATCTTGAAACTCTGCTTTTCATTCTTGCAGCAGTTATCTTTCTCAGAATCTTGATGTTCTGAATTACTTGAAGCAAGAATAAGGTCAACAGCGGCTAGCTTACCACAGCAATAGAAACGGTTTACCCCAAATCCCACAGTGGATAATAGGTACATGACCATTAATATGATAAGTGTGGTACGTTTCACAGTTCAAAAGTAATTAATTAAATGTTGTGTTTAATGCCTGAATGTAAAACACTTCATGCCCAATACAAGAGCCAATACGCTAACTCTTGCATGGAGCTAATTGTAGGCTATAACTTCATTTTTTGTATTCTTACGGCATTCAGGATGGCAAGGAGCGCTACACCAACATCAGCAAAGTAGCTTGAAAGTGCTATCTTAAGGTAAGTAAATAGAGAATGGAAAAAATTGACGTACAATTACCGGCTTGGATAGCGACTCATGCGTCGCTTAGAGATCATGTCGACTTGAAAGATGACATTGCATTTAGTCCGGATGAAAGATTCTGGTATCATCTTACATTGTTCTGCCCACTAATATTTGATAGTTACGCGGTAGTCCTACATCCGTACTGGATAAAAGGTTAGAGCAAAGATTCGATGCTGTCGATAATAAGAGCCTTAAACTCGATTTTAAACCTCTGAGTTGGTCAACTTTTTTTCAGTTATACAATCAAGAATTTACTTTAGAAAGTGCACTAAGAGTTAAGGAACAAATACGATAGGATTTGTTTGTATCTGGTAACTGGCCGAATGACATTTGGTTTCCTGCTGAAGGAGACAATGAAGTGCAGCAAATTCAGCGCATCAGAGATGTATTAATCGACAATTATGGAGACATTGAAGTCAACTATTACTATGTGGTACTTAAAGCCCGAAGCTGGAAAACAGACATAACCTATAGAGGCCGATTGTCTGAGCTGGAATCCTTGTGGCTTTTAGATGAGGTCAGAGATAGCCCTTCAGCTATTTATCCAGATACCAAAGACTGGTGTATAGTCACTAACTATGATTGTGATGCCACCTATATTGGTGGCTCAAAAGACCTGATCAAAAGCTTAACTTCAATAGATCAATATGATATCTACGAGATCGTACCAAAAAAAGCCAATTAGTTACTAGTTGGAATTATAAACATAAAAATTGTGATCAGACAACGGGAATAAGATCCTGTTTCAGAGTACATCAAATAGTCTCTTAACTAAGAGTCTCGACTTTATCAATTTTCCATGTTCCGTTATTATTACACCTAACTCGGAAAAATAAAAGGTTGAAAAATCCCATGTATCTTGGTGCGCGGCGCCGGTATATTCTTTTAGTATATTGCGTAAAGCAATCATATCACTTATTAATGTTCTCTTCATGAAATCTATATTCTTCTTCCTATTATTCTTTGCTGTCTTTAGTGCCTGCAGTAATGCGCAGCTAGGCAAAAACACCAGTACGGAAACAATTGTGACTAGCAACAACATCTCGTACGAACAATGGAAAAAGGATGCTAAATCAGACATTCGACTCCTTCCAAAATTTGGAAATGCTGTAAAAAATGAAGCTCAAAACGCAGCAGATCAGGAATTGATTGAAGAATATTCAAAACAAGAGGGTACCCGTCAGAAAGGGTCCGAAGTTCTTGTCAATCTCGGTTTCCACTACTATTACCAGGGAGACATTAAAACCGCTATGTACAGATTTAATCAAGCATGGCTACTAGATCCCGAAAACGAAAATGCATTTTGGGGATTTGCTTCAGTGTACTTTGCCTTGGGAAATTTAAGTTATGCATTGGAAGAGCTCAACGAGGGGCTTAAACTTAATCCTAAAAGCACAAAAATTCTGACGGACATTGCTACCATTCATATGGCTTTGTTTCAGAATACAAACGATGAACGGGAATTTGGGAAGGCAATCAATTTATTTAAGCAGTCTTATGCCATCGACCCAAAGAATCAAAATACAGTATACAAATTATCGGGTGCATATTTGATGAAAAATGATTGCAATAAAGCGTTAAAATACTACAACGAATGCAAGTCACTTGGAGGCAAACCCATCACAAAGGAATATGTTGATGCAATAGCGGTCGGCTGCAAAATCTAGCAAAGCAGCGTCGATGGCTAACATTCTGCAATGTGTCGGGTTGGTTTGTCCTACCATTTTTAAGATGCAGGTCTACCGTCTTTTTAAGAAAATATAAGCTCAGCGCGGTGCCTCAAATTTTCTAAAGGTATATTTTATTTATTTACCGGATTAATCGTAAATTTAATAGAGTTATAACCTAAGTTACTGGTTATGAAAAAATTGTATGTTGTGGTGCTGGCCGCTTTATGCATGACAGTAACCTTTTTTAGCTGTGAAAAAGAAACACCCGGTGTTGGTCAAGCGAAACCCGGACTAGCTGACCTAATATCCCCGGCAGCCTTAAAACCCAATTATGTTTATACATTTGCGGGTAACCCGGACAAGTTTGACTACGAAGACGGGATAGGTGATCAGGCTGGTTTTTTTTATTTAAAACATTTGGTAGCTGATGACGGCTATCTTTACGCAATTGATTACGAGCGAATCCGCAAAATCAAGATCAGTGACAGAACCGTTACAACCTTAGCGGGTAGCAGCGGCTACGACCCGAAAGATGGTCAAGGAGATCAGGCGGCATTCCAACATCCAAGTTTAATTGCCTTAGGCCCTGACGGAAACTTTTACGTTGCCGATTATAGGCAGATTCGTAAAGTTACAAAAGCTGGGATGGTTACCACTATTGCCGGTTCCACAGAGGGGTATCAAGATGGACCTGCTAAGACCGCAAAGTTTACTGTATTGCAATCCATGGTCGTCTGTAAGGATGGAACGATATACGTGATTGATAACGTCGGTGGCTCAGACGATGATATTTTTATAATTCGTAAACTTTCGCGTTCAGGAATAGTCAGTACGGTTACAAGCGGGCCTTCTGATACGCCATGGGTTGTTCATTCATTAGCATTGGGGCCAGATGGCACTGCGTATGCAGCAGGTACCGGCATTTACAAAATCAGCCCAACAGGAAAGGTCTCTATGGTTAAGAAAGACATTCCTGTATCTGGTAACGGCTTACTGGCCCTGGACGACGGAAGTCTTTTGATCGCCAGCAACAACCAGTTAAAGAAAGTTTCAGCAGCTGGCGATGTTTCTGTATTTGCCGGTATACCTGTTACAGATATAAACGCAAAGCCGGCTGAAGGGCCCGCTGACAGCGTTGATTTGCATTCCCCCTATGGCTTTACCATAGATAATAAAATATTGTACTTTTCAGTGCATCCGGGGTTTCATTTGGAACCACCATACACCCAATACGGGAATGTCATTCAAATGATCGCATTTCCTGATTAATAAAACCAGTCGTGATTCACACCCATTCCCGGGCACTCACTGAATCTATCAACCTTTTACTACAAAAAGGGATAAAACGATGAAGAAATCCCCCGCCAAGCGGGTAGTCTATGTTGCTGAGGACAAGAGGCTGTATGATTATGTGACGGTGGTTCAAATAAACTCCAAAGTCCAAATTTCCGATCAAATAAATTATCAAATACTCATCATCAAAAACAGCATAATTGATTTGATTAGTGGAATGAGTTTATGATAATTTAGGCGGAGCCAGTTCGGTGGTTTTAATAAAAGAAGCGATAATCGGTCTCAGAATGAAATACTAACCAGTTTCAAATATCAAAAACCTAGGGAATAATGATAATCGCTACGGGTAAATAAATGCTTGTATTTAAATGTTTCATGATAGCCTCACCTTACACTGCGCATAAAATCTTGCCATCTTCAGTTTGATTTAGAGCCAGCAAAATGATTCTATAAATGTATTGCAGATCCTCATCAGTCATGCAATAGGGAGGAAGTACGTAAATAACATTTCCCAAAGGTCTTAGCAAGATGCCATGCTCCAGAAAAAAAGGATAAAGCCGGTCCCTGAAAGTATTAAAATAGGAGGTTTCACTAGTGCTTTTCCATTCAATGGCCAGGATGGTACCTGTTTGCCTTACTTCCTTAACTTGAGAGTGCGACTGTAGCTCTTTTGAAAACTCAAAATGCTTTTTGCAAATTCTGCTGATGTGGCCCTGAGTCTCCTGGCTAAGCAATAGTTCCAGACTGGCGATCGCTGCTGTACAAGCCAGGGGATTGGCGGTAAAAGAATGGCCGTGATACAAGGCTTTATGCTGATCTTCGCTAAGGAATGCATCATATATTTTCCTGACGCAGGTTGTTACCCCAAGCGGCATCGTGCCACCAGTAAGCCCTTTTGAAAAGCACATCAAGTCGGGAACTTCTGTTAGATGATCACAGGCAAAATTCTTTCCGGTACGGCCAAAGCCTGTGAAAACCTCATCCTGAATCATTAAAACCCCTTCTGTGCGACAATGATGCATCAACTCGTCCAGAAATTCAGCGCCATGCATCAGCATTCCACCAGAACCCTGCACTAGCGGCTCATAAATAAAACACGCTGTTTCATCCGCGATTGCTGATACAAGAGCTTTCAACTCCGGAAGGTTTTTATTGTTTGGGGGAGTAATGAATACCACATCAAACAAGAGTTGTTCAAAAGGATTTGTCCATGCACTCCGACCACTCACTGACATTGCTCCAAAAGTATCGCCATGATACCCGTTGGTAAAAGCAATAACCTTTTTTCGGTCTTCCCCTTTGTTAGTCCAGAATTGCAGGCACATTTTCAAAGCCACCTCAATGGCTGTAGATCCATTGTCGGAATAAAAGACTTTCTGTTGATTGGCAGGTAAAATCTGCAGCAAGGCCTCCGCTAGTTGAATAGCCGGCAGATGGGTAAAACCAGCAAAGATCACCTGCTCCAGCTCGAGTAGCTGAGCCGCAACTTTCCGGGCAATATAAGGATGAGCATGACCGTGCAAGGTTACCCACCATGAAGATACCGCATCAAGGTAGCGTTTCCCTTGTTCGTCAAACAAATAGGCGCCGCTTCCTTTAACAATTGGAATAGCGGGAGCCGCAGTTTGCATTTGTGTATAGGGATGCCAGATATGCTGCTGGTCCCTTTCGGTTAAAGTCTGCATGTTATTCTCTGACCTCCTTTACCATTGGCTTTAAGCCCAAGTTTTTAAACATTATTTTATCCTGAATCAAGCCAGGATTTGGGGTAACTAATAAAGTTCCACTTTCGCTGGTAAAAACAGAATTGGCACCAGCCATGAAACACCAGGCTTGCTCTGCTTCCTCCATTTCTGCTCTACCCGCACTTAACCTCACTATCGAGGCCGGCATAATGATTCTCGCAGTAGCGATCATCCTGACCATATCCCACAATTCAACCTTTGGAAAATCACCTAATGGGGTTCCCTTTACCCGGGCCAGGGCATTAATGGGCACAGATTCTGGATGTTTAGGCATCGTCGCTAAAGTCAGGAGCATCGCCATACGGTCGGTGTGACTTTCACCTAGTCCGAGGATGCCGCCAGAACAAATGCTGATACCAGCCTTTCTCACATTGTCAATCGTGTTTAGTCTATCGCCAAAAGTCCTTGTACTGATAATCTCCTCGTAAAAACCTTCAGAGGAATCCAGATTATGGTTGTAAGCATATAAACCCGCCTTTTGCAAACGCAGCGCCTGATGTTCAGTTAACATGCCCAAGGTACAACATACTTCAAGCCCCAGTTCGTTGACACCCTCCACCATTTCCAGGATGCGATCAAAATCCTTATTATCGCGTACTTCGCGCCAGGCTGCAGCCATACAAAAGCGAGATGAACCTGCTTCCTTCGCACGTTTTGCGCAGGAAATAACTTCTTCGGCCGACATTAATGCCTTTACTTTGATATCGGTATGGTAACGTGCGGCCTGGCCGCAATAAGAACAATCCTCTGTACATCCGCCGGTTTTAACGGACAATAAAGTGCAAACCTGAACTTGTAGCGGCTGATGCCATTGGCGATGTACGGTTGCCGCCTGGTAAACCAGTTCTAGTAAAGGTTGGTCATAAATGGACTTGATTTCATCCATGGTCCAGTCTGTTCTAATGGGTTTTTCTAGATTCATTTGTGTGTTTTTTAAGGTTAATATTTCGTATACGTCAGTAAAGTCGGGCAGCGTTGTATACTTTGTTTATCGAGTGTTATGAACTCGGGAACCTTCGCAAAAAGTGTTTTTGCAGGAAAATAGCTGAGCAGAATGTCTTCGGTGGCATCATCCATTTTTCCGTTGATGATGACCGCCTGCAGCGGAATATTGCGGCTTGATAAGGCTTCCATGGAAAGCAGTGCATGGTTAATACAGCCGAGATAGTTCCGGATCACCAGGATGGCAGCAGCCTGGAAGTGCTGGATCAGCTCTATCATTCTGAATTGATCAGATAGTGGCACCATCAATCCGCCGGCACCTTCGATAACCAGAAGCCTTTCTGTAAGAGGCAAAGTAAAATCTGAAAGTTTGATCTCGATATTTTCAACTTGCGCTGCCTGGTGCGGTGAGGCAGCCAGTTGAAAACGATAAGTTTCGGGATGAAAAACTGTATGCTGGTGAGAAACTAAACTGGATACCGTATCCCGATCACTACAGTTGAGGTCGCCGGCCTGTACCGGTTTCCAGTAATCTGCTTTCAATTGTTGGGTAAGTACTGCCGACACGATGGTCTTACCTACGCTGGTGCCAATTCCGGTAACAAATAAAGGTTTATTCATGTGTGTTGATGGCTAAGCAGTGTTAAACATAGTTTTTCAATGTCCTGATCGGTATTGAAAATATGGAGGCAGATCCTGAGCCTTTCTTTTCCTTTAGGAACGGTAGGACTTAATATCGGATAGACGGCCAATCCTTCTTGAACTAATTCCTTGCTTACCTTTTTAACTTTCTCATTACCCGGTAAAATGAAGGCCTGAATAGGACTATGAGGAATTTTAACTGCTGCGCTTTGAGATAGGCATTGCTTAAACAAAAGAATTTTTCGCTGCAGTTCTTGCTGCAAATGTGCGTTTTCTTTTAAAAACCGGAAAGAAGTTTGGAGCTGCAGCAAGTTTGAAAATGGCATTGCAGTGCTGTAAATAAAAGGCCGGGCAAAATTGACGAGGTAACTACGTAGCGCTTCACTCCCTAAAACTGCGGCACCATGAGCACCCAGGGCTTTTCCAAAAGTAATGACTACAGCGAAGACATTTTCGGTTAAACCGGCAAGATGTACCAGACCTTTTCCAAATACACCAAATGCATGTGCTTCATCTACAATTAACAATGCACCGTAAGTTTTGCAAATTGCAGCAATCTCCAATAAGGGCGCCAAATCACCGTCCATAGAATAAACACTCTCTACCGCAACATAGCAGATGCCTTTAGCTCTTTTTATCTTTTCTTCCAGGCTTTGCAGGTCATTGTGTTTAAACTTTAGACGATTGGCAAAACTCAGCCTGCAGCCATCGATCACAGAACTATGGATAAATTCGTCGATTAGGATGGTATCCCCTTTTTGAGGCAAACAAGAGAACAACGCAAGGTTTGCCGTATAACCACTATTAAATAGCAATGCGGCCTCCACCCGGTGATCAGCGGCCAGACCTGCCTCCAGGCTTTCAGCAAACTCACTGTTTCCAGTCAACAATCTTGAACCAGTTGCCCCTAAAGGCATCCCCTGATGAATTTCCTGCGCTTTAAGAAGCTTGGTCTTTAAAGCTTCAGAACAAGAAAAACCCAGGTAATCATTGGAACAAAAATCAGTTAAAGATTGCTGTAAGGGTAACTTCCGGAGCAAGCCTTGCGTAGCGCGATTTTGCAATCGTTCATTTATAAGTAAGATGGCCGCATTCATCACAGTTGTTCTGTTACTGCTTTTTGCATTGCAGCAATCCATTTTGTGAAAAGTCGATGTTCTATATCAATGATTACGGCCGCATGCGTTTGCCAATCGGCAGAAAAATGCGCCAGCTGAATAATCATTTCCTCTAGGTGACCGGCTTCTTCCAGAATGATCGACTTTACAGTAACCTTGTGCTGAACATGACTCAGCTCCAGCTGGTACAAGGGATAAAGCCCGTCGGCCCTCAATTCAATTGCATACGTAACAAACAAATAAGCTGCAAAACGCAGATCCATACCTGTTATCCCAATTTCTTGTTTTAAATACCTGCTCGTTAAAACATCAAGCATATTTAGATAAGAACAACTTTCTGCAGGAGCAATCAGCGCTTCCCTTGCATAAGTAGCACATATACCCGGGACAATCCTATCGAGCTGTTTCTTTAAATAGTAAGCATGTCGATGTTCTTCTGCGGCATGTTTCAAAATCATTAGGCTCACCGTTTCGGAGTGCTCGCTTGCGGAAATTTTCCTTGCCCCCGCGTTCTCCATATAAGAGAGGGTATTTAGAAATTGGGCGTGACTGGTGTCATTACTTATAATTTGCGATAGCAGCTTTTGTAGGGGCATTATTCATTTTTTGTCCAAACTTAGTATCTTGCCGGATCATCAAAGAGCCAGTTTTTAGTTTATGAGTAGTCCGGTTAAAATACCATTCAAGAGTTTAATTCGAATTGACAAAGATTCAGGTAAGGCGGTATACCTTCAATTGGCTTACCAACTGATTAACGCGATCCAGCGAGGCGTACTTGTTCCCGGCATCCAGCTTCCTGGCAGCAGGCAAATGGCGGCGATGCTTGGCTTACACCGAAAAACAATCATTGCGGCTTATGATGAGCTGGACGCACAAGGCTGGATTGAGGTGAGACCAAACAAGGGGACGTTTGTTTGTACGAAATTCCAGGTGATTCCCACTGATGCTTCAAAGCACCATCAGTACTTTCTGGCGAGTTACCCTTCCCACACGGGTTACGGATTTAAGAAAAGCATTTTACTCGATCTTAGCGTGATTAGAACAAATGCTAAACTGGAATTTACAGATGGTCTGCCGGATGTACGCCTGGCTCCTTTAGCAGATCTATCCAGGGTATATGGCACCAACCTCAAACGCAAAAGCAATTTAAAACACCTGGGTTTTACACCCAACGAGGGCAGTGAATATTTCAAAGAAATGTTGACCACCTATTTAAATAACACCCGGGGATTACACATCGCTAAAAGCAATGTCATGGTAACCAGAGGTGTAGACATGGGTATTTATTTGGCCGCTGAACTGCTGTTGCAAAGGGATGACCTTGTGTTGGTAGCGGATTTAAGTTATTATGTAGCCAATATGATTTTTCAGAAAGTGGGCGCAAAAATAATTTCTGTTCCCCTTGATGATCATGGAATCGATGTGGATGCCATTAGGGATTTATGCAAAACACAACACATCAGAATGTTGTACCTCACTCCTCACCAGCATTATCCTACAACCGTTACTTTAAGTGCAGCAAGGCGTGTGGACCTTTTAAATCTTTCGGCAACATATGGTTTTATCATTCTGGAAGATGATTACGATTATGATTTTCAATTTGACAACAGCCCTATTTTACCGCTTGCAAGCGCAGATACCCATGGGATGGTGATTTATATTGGTTCTTTCGCCAAGTCACTGGCTCCCGGTTTTCGTTCCGGTTACCTGGTGGCACCGGAGAATTTAATTAAGGAGCTGGGTAAATTACGGGGGTTAATAGATCGGCAAGGGGATGTTTTAATGGAGCAGGCCTTGGCAGAATTGTTGGAATACGGTGAAATCCAGCGGCATCTGAAGAAAACATTAAAGGTCTATATGGAACGAAGAAATACCTTTTGCGGACTATTGCAAACACATTTAGCTGAAGTCATATCCTTTAAAGTACCTACTGGTGGCTTGGCAGTGTGGACAAAATGGAAAGCCGGTCTTAACCTGATGCAGATTAGCAACAACTGTATGCGGAATCATCTTTATTTACCACAAACCTTGCTTTACCAAAGAAGAGGCTTGTCAGCAATGCGGCTTGGTTTTGGAAACCAGACGGTAGAAGAGTTGGAACGGTCAGTAAAAATTCTGGCGACCGCAATAAGTTAATCGTTATAAGCAACCGCGCCCTGCCGCTTCTTCCGGCTTACCAAACCGGCCCAGATCATTTTTCAAGAACTGAGCGGCGCATTTTTTTCAATTTCATCCCAGGTATCACCCCAATTATTTTGTTTTGCCATTCCTAAAATCAGGTTTTTTACAGAGTCTACCAACATGGCTCCAGGTGCAACCGTAATGGAAGTAATCTCCGAACCTGCTAGCTCCCTGGCTAATGATATAGTCAAATTATGTCTTGCCGCCATGGCAGCATTATAATCGGGTTGAATATCCATTGGTTGGATGGCTGTTATACCGCCAATTTGAACTAGTCTTCCCCAGCCCAGTTTGCGCATTTGAAGCAATAGCCACCAGATTGATTAATCTTGTCTTTAACGGCTTTAGTCCTGTTCTCATCCCTCTTTTCCTTGAATTCTTAAATCCATCTTTCTAATATTATTTATTAATTCTAATTGAAAGCTTATTTATATAGAATCAGCTAATATGCTTTTCGCTTAACTCTTGTATTAATGTATAAGCTTACTTGTGTTTAGTCAAAGGTATTTATCACCTAAGATCAAACAAGAACGTACCCAAACACTCGTGACGAACTGCTATGTTGTTATATTGACAATCAATCGATCTGTGTTATGGGGCTTCCGGCCCTGCTAAGTGTTTTTAGGAATTTACTATTCATATATTAGCACTAAATATTTATTGTTTATCAATAAATATTTATTATATTCGAAGTATAACTTCAAATTCTAAATTCATTATGAAAAGGGCTTCAATAATATTTCTTCAGACAGTTATCGTGCTTTTCGGCATAGTTGTACTTGCCATTTTGATAAGGGCTCCCTTAACTGAGGGAAGGGCCGCAAACTTGGATTTGTTCAGCATTTACGCTGACCCGTTCATCTTGTATGGATACGCAGCATCAATCGCTTTTTTTGTTGCGCTATACAAAGCCTTCAAATTACTTGGTTATATCAGACAAAACAATGTATTCTCATCAAACTCTGTGGGGGCTTTAAAGAGTATAAAGTATTGTGCAATCGCTTTAAGTATTTTGATTGTGGCAGCAGGAATATACATAATCCTCTTCCACGATAAAGATGACGACCCTGCAGGTTTTATTTCCCTTTGCGTCTTAACCACTTTTGTCTCTATCATAGTTGCAACTACTGCAGCAATATTTGAAAAAATCTTGCAGAATGCAATAGATCTTAAATCTGAAAATGACTTAACAATTTAAGCTATGCCAATTATAGTAAACTTAGACGTGATGATGGCGAAGCGGAAAATTTCACTGAATGAACTTTCTGAAAGAGTTGATTTGACATTATCTAACCTTTCTATCTTAAAGACGGGGAAGGCGAAAGCAATTCGTTTTAGCACCTTAGAGGCAATTTGTAAAGCATTAGACTGCCAAGCAGGCGACATTTTGGAATATGTAAATGACGACAAGTAACAATAAACCGCTAACGACCGTTGGCAAAAGGCTCTTTAGCGCTAATTATAAATCAATTGATTAACTTAGTGATACAATCGTATTAGTACTGGTCATATTACGGAGTTAACTACTATAATGATATCACTTACATCTCTATCAAAAGCTCAGTTAAAAATAGCAGAACATATTCAGGCGAGACGACTATTCATGGAGTTAACCCAGGAAGGCTTGGCAGAACGCTTGGGGTACCCCTTGCAACGCTCCGCAAATTTGAGTAGAAAGGTGCAATTTCCATAGAATCCTTTTTGAAGCTCCTGATGGTTAGGCCGGCTGGCTATACGAGACCACATTGTTTATATTGAATATGCCAATACATTCCTTCAAAAGGGCATGGAAATATCTCCATTCGGCTTGCCACTGCAAAGAAGCGTAATCGAATTACCTCAACGTCCGCTGCTGCGCTAACCAAGGATATTCGTGAAGTCGAAAAAATGTATCGCCTCGCTGTTTTTAATGTGTTAGCTCATAACCGAGATGATCACGCTAAGAATTTCAGTTTTCTTATGGATGAAAACGGCGAATGGAAGTTAGCCCCTGGATATGATCTTACTTTTTCAAGTGGCCCTCGTGGAGAACAAAGCACAATGGTGATGGGTGAAGGCCGAAATCCTGATAGATGAAGTTATCGACCAAACTAAAAGTTCCTTAGCACATTGGACAGGTCTGGCGCAAAAACATAACGTTACAAAGGCCAATATCAAACTTATTACAAACGCTATCAAGGGTAGTAAATGATCCATTTATCATAAAATCCGTTGTAAGCCAGTGTTTTACAATTGGATGTTCGAAACTATTTTGTAATTTAAGGTTGTTGAGGTGCAACTTTAGATAGTTATAATGGCCGATGAAAGAACGATAGATGTTCAACCCCGGAAGCAGCTAAGCATTTATGATGCGGTTGCCATGATCGTGGGGATCGTCATCGGTGCGGGAATATTCAGGACACCATCCCTGGTCGCTGCGAATACCGAAAATGAAAGTACATTTCTGCTTTTCTGGGTTCTCGGAGGGCTCGTTTCACTCCTAGGTGCCTTATGCTATGCCGAGCTAAGTACCGCATTTCCCAATACCGGCGGCGACTATCATTTTCTCAGCCGTGCTTATGGCAAAGAGACCGGTTTTTTGTTCGCCTGGGCACGGATGAGCATAATTCAAACTGGCTCCATAGCCATTCTTTCCTTTATTTTCGGCGATTATTGCGCCCAGGTGTTTAGCATCGGGCCATACTCCTCCGTAATCTACGCTGCCCTTGTGGTTATCGCACTTACGCTCCTGAACATTGCGGGTCTCCGCTTAAGTACCTTGACACAGAAAATTTTTACCATTACAGAAGTCTCCGGTGCACTGCTTGTTGTGGTTGCAGGCTTGTTCCTCGTGCCATCCCACCTTGATGCAGCCGACGTAAATTTGGATGCGCAAACGGTAGCACCTGCCCCCGGACTGGCGATGGTTTTTGTGCTCCTGACATTTGGCGGCTGGAATGAAGCCGCCTATATATCGGCCGAACTTAAGTCGGGCCGCCGGGGAATGGTGACTGTATTAATAACCAGTATTTCCATTATCACCGTGGTATACCTTCTGATAAACATTGCTTTTTCAAGGGCTCTGGGACATGCAGCTATGGCAGGCTCCAATGCGGTCGGGGTAGATTTAATGCAACTCGTATGGGGACCCACCGGCGTTTGGCTGATTGGTGTTTTGGTTGCCATCTCTGCGCTGAGCTCCATAAACGCAACCATATTTACGGGTGCACGAACGAACTACGCGTTGGGTAGAGACTTCCGGAATTTTAAGGTACTTGGAAAATGGAACTATCAATCTTCTGGACCGTTGAATGCCTTTGTTATTCAGGGCCTCATTTCATTGGCCTTGATTAGTCTTGGTCTTTTTACACGTAGCGGCTTTCAGACTATCGTGGAATATACTGCACCAGTATTCTGGTTTTTTTTCTTACTGGTTGGTGTTTCGCTATTTGTACTTAGAAGAAAGGAGCCACTCGTAGACAGGCCTTTTCGGGTTCCATTTTATCCGTTAACACCGGTGTTTTTTTGCTTAAGCAGCGGATATCTGCTTTACTCAAGCATCATGTACACAGGTGTCGGTGCCCTGGTTGGTATTGGTGTATTAGTTCTGGGACTTTTTGTCCTCATTATCTCTCGAGAGAACCCAATCCGGGTCCCTTATAAACAACCAAATTAATCTAACTTAAATGAGTAAGCCATGAAACCAAAAAAAATGTTAACCAGCTTAGTGATTATTTTAATTTGTACTATTTCCTACGCGGACGCGCAGGAAAAGCCGCAACTGGATGTACCTTATGTGCCCACCCGTCCAAATGTTGTAGACGGAATGTTGAGAATGGCTAACCTGAAAAAAGGCGATGTTCTGTATGATCTTGGATGCGGCGATGGCCGTATCGTTGTCGCTGCTGCCAAGCAGTATGGTGTTACGGCTGTGGGCTTTGATATAGACCCGGAGCGTATCGCGGAAGCAAATGCAAATGCCAAAACTGCAGGTGTTTCGGATTTGGTAAAGTTTGTTAATGCCAATCTATTCAATACGGATCTCAGCAAGGCATCTGTAATTACCATGTATCTGCTGCCGTCTGTAAATATGCAGCTTAGGCCAAAGATTCTTGCATTAAAGCCCGGTACCAGGATTGTATCTCACGCCTTTGATATGGGCGACTGGAAGCCAGAAAAAACCGAGAACGTCGATGGCTCCATCATTTATTTTTGGACGGTACCGGGGAAAAAGTGAGGCAACTTCATTCCTTAGGAAAATTAAGCGGTCAATAGTAGGAAGATAGCCTCTTGGTGAAATCCGGGCCTTGTTGATTCCGAATCACTTAAAGGTAGATACATGAATGATTATGTAATCTCTTCATCCGACCTCACTAAACAGTATGGGAGCTTTAAGGCTGTAGATCAACTTGATTTACAAGTTCCTAAAGGCAGCATCTGCGGTTTTCTTGGTCAGAATGGAGCTGGTAAAAGTACTACTATAAAGATGCTTTTAGGAATGGTAAAGCCAACATCAGGTTCGGGATCAGTTTTAGGCTTTGATATCGAAGAGGAGAAGTCGAGTTTAGAAATACGTAAGCGGGTAGCCTATGTTGCTGAGGACAAGAGACTGTATGATTATATGACGGTGGCTCAAATACTTAACTTTACTCGCCCGTTTTTTGGTGCCTGGGATAAAGATTTAGAACGTCATCTACTTGATGAATTCAAATTACCAATAAACAGAAGCATCAAGAAGCTTTCTAAAGGCATGAGGACACAGCTTGCATTGGTTCTGGGTATTTGTCGAAACACTGAAATACTAATTTTAGATGAACCATCGGAAGGACTCGATCCAGTTAATAACGAGAAGGTGTTAAAACTCCTGGTTGGACTGGCTTCTGATGGGAAAACGATCTTCTTTTCATCGCATAATGTATTTGAGGTTGAGCAGGTATCTGACTATATTATCATGATTCATAAGGGGAGGCTTGTCGAAAGCAAGTCGTTGGAACAACTCAAAGAGGATAATAAGATTATTAAATGCTTGTATTCAGAAAAGCATAACCTGGATTTGAAAAGCCTAAAGGCTGCAAAGAGTGTAAAATCAGATCCCAATTCGGTTTTGGTGTTTGCTGACGGTGATAAAAGCGCATTGTTGGACATTCTAAAACAAAGTCACCCTTCTTCCGTCGAAGTTATCAACCTAAGCCTGAAAGACATTTTTCTGGAAAATTTGAAAGCCCTCGAAAGTCATGTTATTTCATAAGTATTGGTTAGAAACCAGAACCCGATTCTACATCGGAATCTTGGTAATTTCCGCCTTATGCCTCTTCTTTGTGCTGGGACAGCCATGGATTTTAAAACAATGGGCACTTGATGAGATCCGCGATCCGAACATTTACAATCCACCTTGGATCATCAGGGCTAAAAATGATTTTACATTCTTTATCTGGAGATTTCTCTATAACAACTTGCTCCAACTCGCCTGGGTTTTACTTACTATCATGCTCGCTATTGGAGGCATCTCTCAGGAGCTTGAAAAAGGAACATCGTTATTTACGCTCTCTTTGCCTGTTACCCGGTTCAAGCTTTTTTCACTACGCATATTGGTGGGATTTTTGGAAGCAGTTGCTTTAGCACTCCTACCTGTAATCATAGTTCCATTGTTTAGTGCCTTAATTGGTCAGGATTATAGTTTTCTAGTTGCGGTTAACCATGCAGTGCTTTTTATTACAGGTGGTCTTGTGTTTTACTCCCTGGGTATTTTGATCAACACCTTAATCAAGAGCGAAGCAACTGCATTCTTTATTTCCCTGGGTATGGTAATCGTCTACTACTTCTTATTCCAGCCATATTCTGAAGGAATGCATGAGCCGCGGCTTCTCAAGTATTTTGATTTGCCGGCCATAATCGGAGGTAATGGCGGCAAAGCAGAACTGACCAGCCTGAATTTGGTGCCTTTTGTTTCTTGTTGTGTAGTAAGCTTTCTGTTGCTTTTGATCTCGTATTACTTTGTGAAAAATCAAGATTTTAATGATAAATAAACAAGACTTCAATGATAAATGAACAATTCATAAGCCTTTTTAATAAGTACTGGCTTGACAATCAAAGACAGTTTTATATCGCCTTCGGCCTGCTCATTCTGGTGGTTTGGTACGCGGTTAATTCTGCGCAGGATGTTATCAGTCAGCATCCGGAAACACATGCGGGCAGAGAAATCGTTTTTTCTCAGTACGTTTGGGTGATCATTTACAAAGGCTACTTTCTTACCATTTTTTCCTTGGCAAGTTTCGTTCTGGGACTTGGCGGCCCCATTGAAGAAAGATTAAGCGGGACTGCACTATTTACTTTGTCACTGCCAGTTTATAGGAGAACGTTGATTAGAGCGAAAGTTCTTGCCTCGAGCACACAAATAGTAGTTCTGGCCACCGGTTCGGTCGTATATATCCCGCTGATCTCAATGCTATTTGGCTTCACCTATCCATTCCAGCACGCTTTATTGTTTAGTTTGTTAATGATAATCGGTGGATTCTTCTTCATGATGTTAGGCCTTTATCTCTCGTTTACCATTTCAAGGCAAATGGTAGTTATTCCTGTCGGCGTCACGATCATGAGCCTTATGTTTTTTATAATGAAGACCCCACTGCTGAAACACTTAAACATTTTCAACTTTATGACAGGTGCAGGTTATTTAAGTGACACAACATTCCTTTTCAACCAAACAATTAACATAGGAGGTATATTCGTAATACTAGGAGGACTATTTATGGCCACTAGGTTGTTGGAAAGAATGTTCAAGAAAGTTGATGTTTGAATACGGTATTTAGTGCATCTCTAAACAAGTGGCAAGGATAATAACTCATTGCCACTTCCTTTTTATAAAACCTTCTCTATTTATCGATCAATACCCTCAATTATAAACACACGATATTCGGCGCCCTTAGCCGATACTTAAGGGCTTCCATCAGAACGTTCAACTCTGCAAACATCTTTGGATCGAATAGATTTATTATTTATTACAATTCTCCAGTACGCTGTGATTATTAAATTAAGGTCAAGCGGTTATCCCCTGACTGTAGATTCTCTGTTTTTAATATTGTTTCCATTGTAGTACGACTACAATTTATTGAAATTCTTAGATGACTGCACAATTTGATCAATGAAATGATGCTGTTTTACCGCATCATTGAAATTGCTTGCCTCTTTCGTACCGTATCTTTTATCTTTTGCAAATGCATCATACAAATAGGCCATGTCCTGTGTACTTGCATCCAGATGGCGTACTGGCAGGTAATGATAACTTTCGGGTACTGGAAGCTCAGAAAATGATGCTTCATCGCCTACCATTCCCTGAACAGTATTATCATCTTTGTTTTCAAAGGCTTTGGGATTCATGATACGTAATACACCTTCAGTACCACTAATATCAATTTGAAGCCCAGTCTTGTGTTTTTGGCCACCTTCAATCTGTATTGAAAATAATCCACCATTTTCTAATGTACCAATGACCATAATTTCATTTGGGTTGGTATTGGGAACTTGTTGACCTGTCTCGGCAATAGTAAAAAATGGAAACTGGGTTTCCATTATCGCGGTTAGTTTTTTGGGAAAACCAATTGCTTGGAATAGTTCTATGCCGAAGTGGGCAGCATATACTGATAAAACATGTGAGAAATTCTCGTTTATAAATGCCCAATCATATCTACCGGGCATAGTATCAGGAAATGCGTCAACGCTAACAGTCATATGAGCAGCACGGATCTTACCTATATAACCTTGTTTTATCAAATCATTGAAGTAGCGTGCACTTGGGCCTAAGCGCCTTTGCAGGCCAACAAGATGCTCGATTCCCTTTGTTTCAGCTAAAGCTAATAATTCTTCCGAATCAGGAGTTTTTGTAGTCAGCGGCCATTCACTGTAAACATCTTTACCCGCTTCAATTACAGATTTAGCAAGACGATAATGTTCAGGAGCCGGGGCTGTGATGATCACCATGTCCACGTCCGGATGAGCAATAAGCGCCTGCTCATCATCAAAAGCATGAGCAATATTAAACTCCGAAGCATATTGTTCGGCGGTTTCCTTTTTGCGACTGGCTACAGCAACGATTTCGTAATCATGCTTAAGCGCCTGCAAAACTGGGATGTGACCATATTTTGCCCAACCACCCAATCCGATGATTCCAACTCTGATTTTTTTGTTTTCCATTGTTATTATTTATTACGTTATAGTCTGACAACAGTGTAAGTTGTGTGCTTAAAAAAAAAAGCTATTTTGTAAATAGCCTTTTAAGGATGATTTCCTTCCGTTCGGAAAGGATTGCTTTATAGTGCGGGTCTGATAGATCCAATATGTTTTTGTAAAGGGGGCCGATCACAAGGGGATAAGTAATTAATGAGAAAAGATCAAATAAGAAATTTACAGGATCAGTCTTCAAAATAGTCCCCTTTTCCATTTCAATCTTCACCAAGTCTAAAAAGGACTTGAATTTTTCTGCTTTGTAATCAGTTAAATTAGCGGTTAGTGGACGGCAATTCATTTCGATAACCATGAAAGTGTCCAAGTAAGGATTTTTGTCGCGCTGTGTAAATGTATCTTCAATAAAGTTTGATATGCCTTCATAAAAGTTCACACCCGGTTCTATTATAAAGTCAAACCTTTTGATTAGACAGGATACTGCCTCTTTGTAAAATATCTCCATTAGCATATCCCTTGTGCGGAAATAATAGTTCACTACGGGCCTAGACACCTTGATTTCATCGGCAATGTCCTGCATCGTAGTATGCAACTTACCTTCTACAAAAAACAAGCGTTTAGCTGTGTCAAGTATCTGTAGTTCCATTTTATTATCTTTTTCTACTTTTTTACGCATAAGTCTGACGTTGTTGTCAGGACAAATGTATAAATTAAGGATTTAAGGTCTTTAAAAAAGATAGAACTTTAATATCCTATGACATTAACTATAGCTTTTATATTGCTCGTCAGTCACCGGTTCCAACCAGCCGACCATCCCTTGTCTGTGTTAATCCCGATTGCAAAATTAAACTAGGGATTAAAACGAATAATCGATCTGACTCATATGCTCCTTGCCCATACGGTCGCCATAGACCGGGAATTTTGAAAGTGAGGTTTCGATTTCCTGTACGTCCGCTTTGGAAAGATGGATGTTTTGTGCACCCAGGTTCTCCAGCAAATGCGATTTGTAACGAGTGCCCGGAATTGGAACAATTGATGGGCTTTTGGCAAGCAGCCATCCCAGTGCAACCTGTGCAGGAGTAGCATTTTTCTTTGTAGCGTAACCCTTAAGCCATTCGATGATCGGCATGTTCAAGGCCATAAATTCCTTGGAAAAACGTGGGAAGGCAGCTCTGAAATCCGCTTTTTCGTCAAACTTTGTAGTCGTATCGTACTTGCCAGTCAGAAATCCAGCACCTACGGGCGACCATGGCACAAAGCCGATGCCCAGTTCTTCACAGGTGTCCAGTACCCCATTCAGTTCTACATTACGTGTCCATAAGGAATATTCAGACTGAACAGCCGTAAGGGCTGAACCGCGTGAGCGCGGCGAATTGTTTTCACACTTGCTTCCGATAACCCAAAATGAAGAACTTTTCCTTGCTGAATTAGTTCTTTTATCGTACCGGCTACATCTTCAATCGGTACATTAGGATCAACGCGGTGCTGGTAATACAGATCGATATGATCTGTTCGCAGGCGTTTTAAAGATTCTTCAATAACCTTTTTAATATGCTCCGGTCGGCTATTCAGCGCAATGGTGCCATCAATTGCAAAGCCAAATTTGGTGGCGATCTTTAGTTTATCACGAAAAGGTTGTAGCGCTTCACCTACCAATGTTTCGTCTATGTATGGGCCGTAAACTTCGGCTGTATCAAAAAACGTAACGCCTTGTTCAAATGCTTTGCGAATGGTTGCGATTGATTGCTGATGATCAGCCGGCGGGTTATAATTTCCGGCCATATTCATACATCCGAGTCCTATTTCAGATACTTCCAGGTTACCCAGTTTTCTTGTTTTCATTTTATGATTTCCTTTAATAGTTGACTTATTGATTTGTTTTGCTTTGTCCGAGGCAAAAACATGTGACAAGGGAGCCATTGCGATAGCTGATCCCAATATTACTGTACTTGTTAAGAAATTACGACGAGTTACCATGCTTTCAGGCTGATTGTTCGACGCTGTTTCACTTCTATTGTTATTCATCCTACAGTTATTTAAGTAGAGTTTATTTCCATATTATGTGTCTTATTACAGTAAGACACTATTACTTTTTGCGAGTATAATAGTTCCTATGTTTATTTTGGCCTCAATCCGCGACACTAAACCATCCTTTTGCAGTATTTATGATACCCCATAACTTCTCCGGTATTGAAAGTTCTGAAAGCTTAGAAATACTCAATGCTTCTTCAACCTTACCCCTCTTCTGTGCTATTGATATCCAATTTGGATTGATGATTAGCCCTTGTCCGATAGCAACCAGACTAAGGCCACGTTTTATCGCCTGGTCAGCTTGTTCAGGAGTTTTTATCTGACCAGCGGCAATAACCGGAATCCTCTCATTGACATGTTCCAAAATAAGTGTTGCGATTGTTTCACCATCCTCTTTTCCAATTGGCCTTGACTCAATATCACTTGTCAATGAGACGTGCAGGTAATCGATCTCAAATTCTATCAACTTATCTATCAAGGGATAAATATCCTTAATCTTATAGCTTCCCTCCTGAGGCTCTTCCGGAGATATTCTATAGCCCAACAAGAACGGTCTATTTGCAAGTTCGTTGATAACCTTCTTTAATTCTCTAACCACTTCAAGGGGGAATTTCATCCTTTTGTCAGCAGAGCCGCCCCATTGATCATTGCGGTTATTATATAATGGAGAAAAAAAGTTTTGTAGTAAAAAGCCATGTGCACCGTGAAGTTCTACCCCATCGAATCCTGCTTCGATCGCCCTACGTGTAGCCTGTCCAAAAGCTGTAATCATATTCAGGATTTCCTCATGCGTCAGTGATCGCGGAATGGCATTATCATCAACAAACGGCGTTGTACCAACAGCCACTGCACTTGCACTTACCAGACCACCATTAGCTATGAGTTCGGGAATGGCTTTATTTCCCGCGTGATAAATTTGCAATATGGCGGGTGCACCTCCGCTTTTTGCAGCTTCGGCTAGTTTCTTCAGGCTTGGTATAAAAGAATCGTTGTAACAGGCAAATTCATGACTAAAACCGATGCCATTCGCTGTGACCCTTGTGCATCCAGTAATTACTAAACCCGGGCCGCTGACACGAGTACTGTAGTGTTTTATTTCATCGTCGGAAACTGTATAGTTATCATTACTGGCCCAGGTTGTCATTGGAGCCATTGCAACTCTGTTTTTTACAGTTATTCCATTTTTAAATGAAAATGGCTGGAAAAGAATTTCGTTTTCTGTATTCATTGTTCTTTCTATTCTTCTTATAAATCAATTCGGCCACAGTTAATTATGATCAGAAATCATGATACAAAAGTCACAATTAGCAAAGTTTAGAAATAATGAAAAACAAAGAAATAAGTATGAAATTCAAAGGTGGCCAGCCCTGATTGATTTGGGGATAGTGCCGGTTTTTTTCTTAAAAAAATTATTAAAATAAGTTGGGTATTCAAATCCAAGGGCATAGGCAATTTCTGTTATATTCCAGTCCGTGTGTTGGAGTAGTGCCTTAGCTTCGGCGACAATCCTGTCGCTGATGTGGGTAGAGGTCGCTTTTCCGGTAATTTCTTTTACCGAACTGTTCAGGTAGTTGATATGTACTGATAGGTGTGATGCATAGTCCTGGGCTGTTCTCAATTTTAGTGGCTGTTCAATGTTTTCTACGGGAAACTGGCGTTCAAGCAGTTCCAAGAATACAGAAGTAATTCTAGAAGAAGCATTAGTGTGCTTAACATTACTCTCAGAGGGTTGCATCTTCAATGCCTCATGAATGATTAGGTTCATATAGTTCCTTATCAGCTCATCCTTAAACGCATATTCAGTTCCCTGCTCTTTAATCATATCCTGGAACAATCCATTTATTTTATCCCTTTGAAATTCATTTAAGCTGAAAATTGGTGTTCCCCCGATTTTAAACAAGGGCGATTGCTGCAGACTTTCTGAACGATCACTAAAATTTAAAAATTCTTCAGTGAATATACATGTATACCCGTGATGGTCAGCCGATAGCGGATCGCAAGAGTAAGGGATATGTGGATTGCCAAAAAAGAGGAAAACATCATCCGTTTCAATACTACGATCAGCATAATTAAATAAAAACTTGCCGTTCGTAATGTTGATCTTGTAAAAGTCTTTTCTGCTGTAAGTGAAACCGCCTAAACTACTATCCGTTTTATAAACCTTGAAACCCTTTAGTTTAAGTTCTGTATTAACAGCGGATACTGGGTTCTCTTTTTGATTGTTCATCTTTAAAAAACTATGAAAAACAAAGATACATCTTATGTTTAGGCTTTTATGAAGCTGTAATGAAATTGACGATATTAAAAAACGATGAAATATGCATCTTGAGCCAGGTTCTCAGATAGCTAAGGATAGTGACAACATAAACATGGTCTCAGATATGTTTGTCCACTTCAGTCGTATTTTCAAAAGACATATTGGGCAAAATTCATCTTTTTACAAGAAGAATGTCCCGAAAGGTAAAAAGGATACAAGTAGTTAAATCTGTACAATTTTGTTTATTTTTCTATTATTAGATTGTATTGCCATCCTTACCAAGATAAAATGAAGAACAACCAGATGAACCGCAGGCAAGCTTTACAAGCAACTGCCTTATTGGGAACAGCTTTGCTATTGCCGCTTGAAAAGATCAGCGCATCGGATTTATCAACCGCCAACCCGCCGCCTATTACACCTGAAGAAATAGCCGCAATTGACGCTGCCTTAGGTAAGAAAGGTAGCTATAAAGATGCTGAACAGGTATATACCACACCATTGCCCCGCAACGACCTAAAAATGAAGATTAAAGGTGAGCCTGTACCGATCCCCTTTGGTTTTGGTGGCTGGGTATCGTTTAAGAAAACTACAGACGGTAAATCAGCTATGGTAATGAGCGATACTGTTCTGCAAATGGAAGAAGTTAATCCTTTGATTTCTGCTGCCCATGCCAACGGCTTGGAAATTGCGGCTATTCATAACCATTTCTTTTACGAAGAACCGCGCATTTTCTATATGCACATTCATGGAATTGGCAGTATTGCCGACCTCGCTAAAAAATATGCGGCAACCATTAGGGATAGCAAATTATTTCCAGCTAACCAGCCTGCACCTTCAACACCAAATCCGATTACAGGGAAAGAAAACTTTGATATTCCTTCACTCGATGCCATTGTTAAATACACAGGTACAGTAAACGGACCGACGTACAAGTACACCGTTGGCAGGACCGATCTGAAGATTATGGCAATGGGTGTCGAAATGACAACAAATATCGGGTTGAACAGTTGGGCGTCGTTTGCGGGAAAACAGGGTGATGCCCATATCGCAGGAGATATTGCGATGCTGCAAAGCGAGGTAAATGCCGTGATTAAAACGTTGCGTGCAAAAAATCTGGAAGTAGTAGCTGTACATAACCATATGCTGGGTGACAATCCACATATGATCTTTCTGCATTACTATGGCCGGGGAGATGCAGCGACGCTTGCACAGGGGTTCAGAGCTGCTTTAGATGTATTGGGCAAAAAACCTGAAAAAACGGGTGGCATGAAAATGTAGTTTGCGATTAAATCTAAAAACTATTTCCTTATTAAATGGATCACCCGGGAACTGCAAAAAATTGACCCTATTGCTGGGAATTTCAACTCTTGAAAACCTCCATCTCAAAATATTAAGCCAGCTATGATAGTGTAATATTTCTTGTTAACTTGTGTTTCGCCGCCATAAAAAAACATAGAATGTATCAACCTGGACTTACACTAGCCCATAAAAAGATAATAATGTCGCTTAAACACTTTTCAGTCGCATTTATTTTCTTCAGCTTAATTTCATTTTCAGATATAGTCAGAAGACTTTTTTGTTGTCTGGAAATATTGTCGATCTATCAGGTAAAACAATTCCTAACGGAACGGTGAAACTCTCAAACTCATAATCATTTCACGCTATATACAGGAAACTTACTTGCTTCGCCATAGTGTTCGATTTGTTGCATATTTCTAAGAAACTCCATATCCTCATTAGAAATAACAAAATCAACATCTGCATTAGTTTTCATATGCTTTTGATTGGCAGTTTTAGGTAGTGGAAGCAGGCCAAGCTGCAGGCAGTAACGTATCCCTATCTGAGGTACTGAAACACTATATTTTTCTGCTATTGCTTTTATTTCCTGATTTTTCAAGAGTTCACCATGTCCAATTGGTGAATAAGCCTCGATAAGAATATTTTTTTCTTTACAATATTCGATCAGCTCTTTGGGCGTATTGCTGATATGCGCCAAAATTTGATTTACCATTGGTTTTACAGTGCAGGATTCAAGGATGTTGTCAATGTCAGCTTTTCCAAAGTTGGAAAGGCCGATGGTCCGAAGTTTACCGGCTTTATATGCTTCTTCAAGAGCACTCCAGGCTTCACGGTTTCCTTCGAAATAGGGCTCACTTTCTTGGAATTTCGCCCATGGTTTGGGGCTGTGAATAATCATCATGTCAATATAATCGAGCCCTAATTTCTGCAACGATTCATCAATCGATGGAACGGCTTCTTTGTAAGACTTCAGTTCAGCAGCAAGCTTTGTGGTTACAAATACATCCTCCCTATCTATATTAGAGGCTCTTATACCTTCGCCTACCCCGCTTTCATTACCGTATGCCTGCGCTGTATCAATATGCCGATAACCCATCTTTGTGGCATCCTTTACTGCCTGTACGGCATCTTGATTATCTATAAACCAGGTCCCTAGGCCAAGTTTTGGGATATGAACGCCATTATATAGCGTATAGTTTTCTTCTAAAATCATAATTTCAGTTTTGTGTTTAAGTTAACTTTAACTGCTTACCGGTGCTAGCACCAAGGTTATTTACTTAAGCCGATTGAACATCAAGAACGTAACGGTATCGTGCTTTTTTTTCGACAACCTTTTTCCAGGCATCGTTAATTCCATTCATGGGGATCTTGATGATTTCCGGTTTTATATTGTTAAGAGCACAGAAATTAATCATATCCTGTGTTTCCCGGATCCCACCTGTGTTTGATCCGGCAATGGCGTTCCTAAAGCCAACAAGGCTCATCTGTCCAGCCTCAATGTTGTCACTCACCTTGCCGACGCCTACACGGCAATAGGTCGCATCGCGTTTAAGCAGGGGTATAAAAGGTGTCATGTTATGCTTGTAGGGAATCGTGTCCAGCGCAAAATCAAAGGCGTGATTATAGCTTGAATAATCAGCACCTTCTTTATTGATAACCACATTTGTCGCACCAAACCGCTTTGCATCAGCAACCTTATCAGGAGAGGTTGTAAAGACTGTTACTTCCGCACCTAATGCTTTGGCAAGTTTAACAGCAATATGTCCCAATCCTCCCATACCAAGGATGGCCACTTTCATGCCTGTTGTTACGCCCCAATGACGAAGCGGCGAATAAACTGTAATACCTGCACACAAAAGTGGTCCTGCTGCTGCAAGGTCCATTGACGCAGGAATGTTGATGACGAAATCTTCATCCACAACAACAAAAGTTGAGTAGCCGCCCTGAGTGATGGAACCATCCCGGTCTTTTGAACCATAGGTCTGTGTATTTCCGTTCAGGCAATAATTTTCATGTCCGGACTGGCATTCAGAGCAATGCTTACAGGAATTTACCATGGTGCCAACCCCAACCCTAGCTCCTACAATAAATTTACTGACACTCGATCCGACATTGACCACCTCGCCGGCAAGTTCATGACCAACAATCTGCGGGAACTGCACTTTTCCCCAATCTTCATGGATCGTATGAATATCTGAGTGGCAAACCCCGCAATAGTGCAGTTTGATTGCGACATCCTTAGGTCCTAATGCCCTGCGTTCAAAGTCCATGATCCTAAG
>JAQBOT010000042.1 GCA_028287885.1 Pedobacter sp. | reverse complement strand
AGCTTATCATTCCACTTGTAGATTCACACTTAGCCTACATTAAGGCCCATCTGAGCGAATTCAAAAGAAGAAGAATCGCACTTACAGACTTCGACCCCAATGAACCTCCATTTTCAAGTCCGCCCTCAATGAGATCCGCAACAGCTGCCAACCCTTTGAAAGCTGCAGCTGTTAACAAACCAACTGACGAGGTAAAAGAGAAACAAGTTAGTATAGCTCAGGTGTCAACTCCAGCTGAGCCGGTCAAAAACACCGCTGTAACTAATCAAAAAAGCAATAGCATATTTAGCACATCAAGTTCCAGCAACACGTATTACTTTGTAGTCGATGTTGCCGATGCATCGCTTACCTTGAGCTCATCGCGTTTCGGTATCGGACAGTTTAACCGTGGCAATTATGCCGAAAGCAATCTGAGACACCAATTGGTTGAATTTGACGATGACCAGCTAATTTACGTTGGAAACTTTAGTAGTTTTGACGATGTAAAACGATATGCTGAGGGTATTGTACCTCAGTTGAAGAAGATCATGAAGGTTCCAGAAGCGAAATATTCTACTTTCATCATTAACAAAGAGAACTTTGAAAAACTAAAAAGCAAAGCCCTCGTTAACCAATACTTAGATTTTTATAAAACCAATTATTAAAATGAATCAACCACTTTCCGCATCAGATATTAAAAGATATAACCTTACGATTTGGAAATTACTGATTGCCGGCATAATCCTATTTTCATTGTTTATCGTTGCTATAGGCTTTGACGTTTTTGGTACATTACCCTCCTTCAGAGACATCGAGCACCCGAAAAGCAACCAGGCTACAGAAATATTGAGTGAAGACGGAAGACCCCTCGGAAATTACTTTGTACAGAACCGTTCAAACGTTACTTACCCAGACATCTCCAAAAATGTTATCAATGCGCTAATTTCTACAGAAGACACACGCTTTTTAACGCATTCAGGAATCGACTTCAAACGTACATTTACCATCTTCTTTTACAACATTGTCGGTAAGCGTCAAGGTGGTAGCACGATTACTCAACAGCTTGCATTAAACTTATTTTCAGAAGAGGCAAGACAGAAGAACTTCTTCAAGCGCCTGATGCAAAAATTCCAGGAATGGGTCATTGCTGTAAAACTGGAACGCAACTATACCAAGGAAGAAATCATAACCATGTATTTGAATACCGTTGATTTCGGAAACCAGGCATATGGCATCAAGTCTGCCGCCCGAGTGTATTTCAACACTACGCCAGACAAACTGAGCCTTACACAGGCGGCTACCCTTGTTGGTTTACAGAAAGGAATTACACGTTATTCTCCAACCAGAAACCCGGAACGATCACTTGAAAGAAGAAATACTGTACTTGCCATGATGGTCAAAGCGGACAAACTTACCCCTTCTGAGTTTGAGGAAGAGAAAGCGAAACCGCTGGGTTTAAAATTTAATGGGGCAACAGTAAACGCGGGTATTGCGCCCTACTTTAGAGCCGTACTTAAATCAGACATAAAACGTATTTTCCAGGACAGATCCATCTTGAAGGCAGACGGCACCCCTTATGATTTGGACCGTGATGGATTGAAGGTGATCACAACCATCAACTACGATATGCAGGTTTATGCAGAAGAAGCCCAAAGAGAATACATGAAGGTTTTACAAGCACAGTTTACAAAAAGCTGGAGAGGCAAAAACCCTTTTAAAGGCAATCTGGCTCAGGTCTTACAGGGAATGAAAAGATCCGATCGCTACAAAGCCCTGCAGCTTGACGGCAAATCAGATGAGGAAATAAAAAAGGACTTCAATACGCCAACCAAGCTGACCATCTTCACTTGGAAAGGCGATATTGATACCGTGATGAAGCCGATAGATTCGGTAAAATATTATAAGATGCTTCTTCGCAATGCGATGATGGCGATGGATCCACAAACCGGCTTCATAAAAGCTTGGGTTGGCGGTATCGACTTTGAAAACTTCAAATATGACCAAGTGAAAATGGGCTCGCGCCAGGTAGGTTCAACGGCTAAGCCATTCACCTATGCTGTTGCAATAGAAAACGGGTACTCCCCTTGCTATACAGTGCCAAATGAACCGGTTACCATTGAAGTACCAGGAAGTCAGCCTTGGACACCAAGATCAAGTCCAAGTAGTACCCTACCGGGAACAATAACATTGCAGACGGCACTTGCTTTCTCCCAAAACTACGTTACGGCATTTCTTATGAAACAAGTTGGTCCCACCGCTGTTGCAACTCTGGCTAAGAAGATGGGAATTACAACGGATGTGCCGGACTACCCTTCCATCAGCTTAGGTGTTTTTGACGCCTCAGTTTATGATATGGTGGGTGCCTACGGTGTTTTTGCCAACAAAGGCGTGTGGACAGAACCAACTTACATTACGCGGATAGAAGATAAAAACGGGGTAGTTTTATATAGCAAAACTCCACAGGTAAAGGTGGTGATGAATGAAGAGGTTGCATATGTAATGACAAGGATGCTAGAGGGCGTAATCAACAACGGTACCGGATCGCGATTGGGCTGGAAATATGGCATACGCACCCCTGTTGGTGGCAAAACTGGAACAACACAGAACAACTCCGATGGATGGTTCATGGCCATCACGCCGCAATTGGTTGCTGGTGTTTGGACAGGCTGTGAAGACCGTGCTTTTCACTTTACCAGCACCAGGGAAGGTGAAGGTGCAAATACAGCATTGCCAATCTTTGCCGGCTTTATGAAACGCGTATATGCGAACCCAAGCTTAAAGATCAGCAGAAGTGATTTCGAGGCCCCAAAAACACCACGCACCATTGAATACGATTGTAACCAATACCAACAACAGGAACAAGGTAAAACAGAATTAGACGAGAAGCTTGGCTTTTAAACCATGAGTGCTTTTGACTATAAAACAGCATTAAATGATATTCCTCATCGCCCCGGTGTTTATCAATACTGGGACGCTGAAGGTACCTTGATCTATATCGGGAAAGCAAAAGATCTGCGCAATCGGGTCGGTTCTTATTTCAATTCCGACACCCAAATGAATGGTAAAACCCGGGTCTTGGTTTCAAAGATTCGTAAAATCACATTTACCATTGTCGATACCGAGATTGATGCCTGGTTGCTCGAAAACAGCCTGATTAAAAAACATCAGCCCAGGTACAACATCATGCTTAAGGATGATAAGACCTATCCGTGGATCATCATTAAAAAAGAAGAATTTCCCAGAATCTACTGGACCAGGAATATGGTCAAAGACGGCTCAACCTACTTTGGCCCCTATGCCTCCGTAGGCATGATGCACACCATTCTCGATCTTATCAAAGAAACATACCCACTAAGGACCTGCAATTTGCCTTTAACCATCCCAAATATAGAGGAGGGTAAGTTTAAAGTTTGCCTGGAATACCAGATTGGCAACTGTAAAGGACCCTGCCAGGCATACCAATCGCCAGAAGATTACAACAAGAACATTGAGGAGATTAAAGATATCCTAAACGGAAAGATCGGAAACGTAATTCGTGATGTTAAGCAAATTATCAAAACAGCTGTAGAAGAGCTCAACTTTGAATACGCCCACCAGTACCAAAAGAAATTACTGGTGCTTGAGAAGTATCAGAGTAAGTCGACTGTAGTGAACAGTTCCATCACCAACATAGACGTTGTAAGCATTGCATCAGATGAACGCTATGCCTTCGTGAATTATCTAAAGATCATGAATGGCAGCATCATTCAGGCGCAGACCATCGAGATCAAAAAACGATTGGATGAGACCGACGAAGAGTTACTTACCCTAGCAATAACAGAGTTTCGAACAAAGTTTAACAGTACATCGAAAGAGATTATTGTGCCGTTTGAAATCTCCATAACTGATCCCGGACTGCGCTTTACTGTGCCGAAACTTGGCGAGAAGAAAAGCTTGCTGGAGCTGTCACAGAAGAACGTCATGTTCTTCAAAAGAGAAAAGCTGAATCAACATGAGAAGCTGAATCCAGATGTTAGGTCTGAGCGAATCTTGACCCAAATGCAAAAAGATTTGCGCTTAACTCAGCTTCCCAAACATATTGAATGCTTTGATAACTCCAACTTCCAGGGTAAATATCCGGTATCCGCGATCGTCGTGTTTAAAGATGCAAAACCCTCAAAGAAAGATTACCGCCACTTCAATGTGAAAACAGTGGAAGGTCCTAATGATTTTGCCACTATGGAGGAGGCTGTTTACCGCCGCTATAAGCGCGTCTTGGAAGAAAACCAGCCAATTCCTCAGCTCATCATCATTGATGGCGGTAAGGGCCAGCTTTCATCAGCTATGGCCAGCTTGAAGAAGCTTGGAATAGAACATCAGGTAACAGTTATTGGTATTGCAAAAAGGCTGGAGGAATTATATTATCCTGGCGACAGCTTTCCCCTGTACCTGGACAAAAAGTCAGAGACGCTTAAGGTCATTCAGCAACTGCGGGATGAGGCACACCGTTTCGGAATTACCTTCCACAGGAAGAAAAGGGATCAGGGTACACTAAAAACGGAATTGGAGATGGTTGCGGGTATTGGCAAGACGACGGCAGATAAGCTGCTTCGCCATTTTAAATCGGTAAAGAAGATCAGGATGGCTACAGAGGATGAGCTTGCGGCGGTCTTGAACAAAACCCAGGTGAGAACACTGATAGAGTATTTCAACCAAGAATAAAAAATCCCGGTGCTTTAACAACACCAGGATTTCCCTTTAATATTCCAAAAGAACTTTTAATATTCCCACAAACTTTGTTCGTAGTCTGAGATGGATTTTTTGATCCTTTCTGATTCGTATAATTTTCTAGGATCTTTCGGATCTGTGAGGCCCAGGGATTCAATGATCGTTTTGTTGGCTGGATTGGTTTCCTTTACAATGTAACTGGAGAACAGGCGTCTAACAAAGAAGTCGTCAAATGTCAATGCCGAAGCATCATTACTTGGATTAACCAGACGTTTTTTTGCAAGTATTTCCCGTGCTTCATCATAATAGATCCAGAATACCGGCTGCCAGTTTCCTTCAACCATCTTCATTGGTGCAATACCAACAATCCGCGGCTCAAAAACAGAACGCTTAACGTCAAGGATCCAATCTTCCTTAATCCGGTACTTCATGAAATCTTCTGAATTCAAGCGGTTTAAAACCGGTGCGGCCAATTTGCCCGATACGGAATCAATCTCCCCTTCAGACGTACCTCTTGCAGCGGTCAATGCTTCCTGA
>JAQBOT010000037.1 GCA_028287885.1 Pedobacter sp. | reverse complement strand
ACGGTGGTGGTGCATTTTCCGGAAAAGACCCAAGCAAGGTAGACCGGAGTGCTGCATACGCAACCCGCCATATCGCTAAGAACCTGGTTGCTGCTGGCCTTGCAGAAGAGATTCTTGTGCAAGTAAGTTATGCAATTGGTGTTGCAAAGCCAATGGGCGTATATATTAATACCTATGGTACAAGTAAAGTTGATAAAACAGACGGCGAAATAGCAAAAATCGTTGAAAGCATCTTCGATCTTCGCCCTTATTTTATCGAACAAAGATTAAAGTTAAGAAACCCAATTTACAGCGAAACTGCCGCCTACGGCCATATGGGGCGTAAACCTGAAGTGGTTACCAAGACTTTTAGAACCCCTTATGGTGAAGAAAAATCCGTAACAGTTGAGTTGTTTACATGGGAAAAACTAGACTATGTGGACCAAGTTAAATCAGCGTTCGGGTTATAGTCGTTAAATACATTTTGATTAAGAGAAAGCTGCCACTGGCGGCTTTTTTGGTTTGTAACAGACTCGAATCAAACTGGGATCAAACAGGGCCCAACCAGGGTCCATACAGGCTGCACACAGGGCAATTCGCCCTATTTGAGCCCTGTGTACCCCTGGTATCGTCCGTTTCGACGGCTTAGTTGCACCAAGCCTGGATATTATCCATAGGCTAACTTTGAGGCAGCTGAAACTATTTGGTAGAGGGGTTGTTTTTACTAAAACAATTAAAGTATAGGATAATGAAACAGCCAAATGAAATGAATACGGTTAGCCAGATCTTGGAGAAACTAAGACAGAAAGGCTTAGATAACGAATTTAAAATGACCGACCATGGGAAGATGAAAGGCCAGGGAGACAATCACATTTACAAACCTGAAGACCTTACCATTATAAAAACATACCGTTTTGAGGGCATCACTGACCCTGGAGATGAATCTGTAATATATATTTTGGAAGATAAAGAAGGTAACATCGGCTATATCATGGACGCCTATGGCATGTATAGTGATCAGAATGGAACCGGTTTTGATGATTTTCTTAAAAAAATCCCTACAGCAGACAGGGATATGCAGGAACTATTTGAATCTTAACACAAATAAGGCCCCAATTGGGGCCTTATTTGTTCCTTACCATCAATCAACTAAGCCAACCTCGCGTAGTGACTATCCTCATAGAATTTTATTAACTTCCTTTGTAGCTGCAGTATTTCCACCGACTTTTTCGATAACTCAGCAGAAAGACCGGCAATTTTATCTTTATAGTTTTCACGATAATCTTCACCGATGAGAAAGATCTCAAATACTTCAATATTATAAATTTTGGCAAGTTGATGTAACCTGAAAGTATTCACGTCTGTACTGCCAGTCTCCATTTTACTGTAGGCAGGAATTGAACAGTTAAGCCGCTCAGCAACCTGCACTTGGGTTAGCTGATACTTTAGTCGTAGATGCTTTAACTTAATATGAATTGGTGTCATTTATCGAAAGTTATATTTGATTAATCGCTGATTAAGACTCAAATCAAATATGTTTTAGGATTTAAAATAACTGGTAAGATTTTTCATCAAAACATGTAAAACGAGAAATTCTGCGTAGTAATTACAGCAAACGCTATAAACACCTAATACTCAACAATCAAGCTTCATTAGCGGCAATGGGCATAAGGTTTGTGAATTTTAACGTAAAAACCTACGATCATGATAAAAGGAATCACAAAAAAGGAACATGTGTATGCGGATTACAGCTATGTACCAGCAGTTTTCCTCGCACCAAAACTAGCACATTTTGAAGATGACAAGGTCGCAGCGACTGTTTGTCGTGCTTTTGCAGGGACTGCACTAGCCATTAGTTTGCTAACCGATGCAAAATGGGGCTGTGTCAAATTACTCCCTTATAAAGTGCACGCAATTTTAGATGTTTCCTCTGGTGTATTAGCACTTGCTGCAGCAGCCACACCGCCCATTTGCGAGAATAAAAATGCGAGAACCACTTTTATAGTGATGGGCATAGTTGGTTTGGTGGTTGGCACACTTTCTGTTGTAGGTGCGAAAAATAGCAAAGCGCTATCCTTTCCACTTGCCTGATTTTTTAAAGTACCGGATTGTACCATAATACGCTGCTAAGATAACGCAGCAGACAATAAATATTTTGTTTCTTAGTTCCGTGTCCCCCTGCGTAAGTTCGGGGTATCGGAACAATAGAATTACAACAATCCCCAGCAACCAGACGGTTTGAGTATTGTACTCCTTGATCAACCACCTTTTACCATTGAAGTACATTCCGGAGATCGTCGCGCCAATGCCGCTAAAGTTTATAAGCCAGCGGCTCACCCGACTGCAATAATCATCGAACTGCGAACCAAACTTATTTCTTAAAAAGTTCTCCTCCGCAAGCACGATTGCCTGATAGATAAATAGGAAAAGGGGAATGAAAATCATCAGGAATATCAGCGAGTTAATAAGAATACCGACCCCGACAAGCATCAGAATATTACCCACATACAAGGGGTTGCGGCAATGGTTAAAGATACCCTCCGTTACCAGATTTTCTGCGTAAACCTTTTTATCACTTCCTCCACGTACAATATAGGCCAAGGCAATGGTTATGCCACGGATAAGCTGACCGAATATCGTCACAAACAAACCAATAATCAATGGGAATAGATAGTAGTCATCGCCAAAGGCAGATTGCGTAAAGATTTTGGGAGATGGAATAAACAAGGCCAGGTAGAGGAAAATGAAGAGGAAGTTCCTGTATTTGAAGAAGAAATTACCAATAGCTATCATATCAGAGTTTTATGGCAATGAAGCCAGAGAAGTTGTACCATTTGAAGAAGGTCTCGGTGTGTGCAAAGCCAGCTTCTTTAAGCATTGTCAGGTTTTCGCTAAGCTTATACGGAACCAGGATGTTCTCCAGAGCCTCCCGCTTTTGTGAAATTTCCAGTTCGCTGTAGTGGTTTCGGCGTTTGTAATCGTAGTAATATTTGATAAAATTGCGATTAAATAAGCTGTCTTCAGCAAGTATTTTTTCAGAAATTATGAGCACACCTCCGGGCAATAGGCCATCATAGATCTTTTTTAACAACTTTGGCCTGTAAATCGGTCTTACAAACTGCATGGTTAAGCAGAGTATTACGACTGAGGCGTTTTCAATCTTTAAGTTGTGGTGGATATCGGAGAGCACCAATTCATAGTCTCTAGTAAAGCCTGCTTCTTTAAGCTTAACTTCACATTTCTTGAGCATCTCTGCGGAATCATCTACGCCGATAAACTTGATATTTTCCTCTACAAAAGGGTTTAATCCTATCATTGTAGTTCCAGTAGAACAACCGAGGTCGATAACATTGGTGTCAGGAACTGCATGCTCAATAGCAAGTTCGATGATCATACGTTGAATTTCATTGTAAAATGGAACCGACCGTTCCACCATATCATCAAAAGCGTTTGCAACGGTAGCCCCGAATTTGAAATCGGATGGTTTTGTGATCGCTTGACTAAACACCTTGTCCTTATTTTCCATTGTACAAGAATTATTAATAACTAAATATAAACTCCAGGCTTGTTTATCAACACTGTAAAAAGATTAAAGTCGCAATTTTGCTTTAGTTTCTTTCATAAAACGCTCAAATTCATGCTGGTTATATTCCGGACAAGCGCCTGATTTCCCCGTTATAAAAGCACCCATTGCAACCGCGTGATCCAAAGCATCTTCCACACTTGCATGACTTAGCTTCTTTGCTAGCAAAGCTGCAAGGAAAGAGTCGCCACTGCCGATGGTATCTTGAACAGGTACTTGATAGGCTGGGCTGTCGATGTGTGCATTCCTGGTGTACAAACTTGCACCTGTACTTCCCTTGGTTACTACGACATCAGTCATTTTGTACTGGCTAAAAAGAATTTGAATAATCTCCAGCTCATTTGTCGCTTGACAATTGTGCCATTCTGCAATAAGTTGAAGTTCGGATGCATTCACCTTTAGGAGATCAGCATGCTGCATAAGCTGCTTGATCAGTTCCGGCGAATAATGCGGAGCACGAAGGTTGACATCGAAAACATTGTATTTCGAATAGGCAAGTAATGAAAATAGCGTCTCCCTTGATTCTAAATTTCTGGCGCTTAAACTACCAAAAACAAAGGCCGAAGCATGGGCAACCGCCTCTTTGCTCTTTTCATCAGCTAAAATATAGTCCCAAGCCACATCTGAATGGATGACGTAGCTTACCTCATGGTCTTGACTTACGGAAGCGCTGACTTCGCTAGTTTGATGTTCCGGATCTACCTGGACAAATTCCGCAGAAACCCCCTTATCCTTGAGAAACCGCAACAGTTCGCGACCAGGCTCGTCATCGCCCAGAGCACTGATTATGGCGGCATTAACTCCGAGTCTATTTAGGTGGTAGGCCACGTTCATCGGCGCACCTCCGGGATTTCTGCGTGTTGGCAGGTTATCCCAGAGGATTTCTCCAAAACATACAACCGTGGGATTGGAAGATTTCATGTTCATAACGATTACTATTAATGCATAACCAGGCTCGTTTCTATTTGCTCCAATGAACGCCCTTTTGTTTCTGGCATCCATTTCCAGACGAAGATCAACTGAAGAACCATCATGCCCGCAAAAAAGAAGAACACCGTTGCACCGCCCAGGTTCTCTGCGAGATAGGGAAAGCTAAAAGCAATTAATGCCGCCATAACCCAGTGGGTAGAACTGCCTAGTGTCTGGCCTTTTGCCCTCACTTGATTTGGAAAGATTTCAGAAATAAAGACCCATATTACAGCGCCTTGCGAAAAGGCGAAGAACGCTATGAAGACCATCATGTAAGCGGGAATGGCAAAACCATTGAAATTGCCTGACAAAAAAGTGAATGCAACTAACGACAGGGAGGCGATCAATCCTAGAGAGCCAACCAACATTAACTTTTTTCGTCCGAATTTATCAATCATGTTTATCGCGATCAATGTAAAACAGAAGTTGATTAGCCCGATTCCGACTGTAGAAAGCAGCGAAGATTGTGCGCCTAGTCCCGCCATTTCAAATATTCTAGGTGCATAATAAATGATGGCATTAATTCCAGAAACCTGATTGAAGAACGCGAACAACATTGCAAGTACTACAGGTGTATTATATTTTCCTGAAAAGAGGTTATCGCTTTGTCTTTTGGAGCTGCTCTCCTGGTGTACAGAATTCTGAATAGCCAGAAGCTCTGAGTCACAGTTCGCAGGATTGATTATCCTTAATATCGCCAAAGCTTTCTCGGATGCACCTTTCTTGAGAATTAACCATCTTGGACTTTCGGGAATAAAAAAGATTAGAATAAAGAAGATAAGCGAGGGGAAGGCTTGAACCCCCAACATCCAGCGCCAGGACGCCTCTCCAAATTCACTTAGCAGGTAGTTAGATAGGTAAGAAACTAAGATGCCAAGCACAATATTAAACTGGAACAGGCCAACCAAACGGCCCCTGCGGTGTGCAGGCGAAATCTCTGAAATATAAATCGGTGCAGTTACCGAGGAGATACCTACGCCCAGGCCGCCGAAGAATCTGAAGCATAGGAATACATACCAGTTGTCTGCAAGCGCAGTTCCAATCGAGGAAAGCAGGTAAGCAATAGCCACAAAATACAAGGTATTCTTCCGGCCGTAACGATCTGAGGGGCGAGACCCGACTAACGATCCAATAACGGTACCAATTAGGGCTATGGAAATGGTAAGCCCATGGGAAAAGGCCGAAAGGTGCCAGAATTGTTGAATAGACTTTTCAGCACCGGAGATTACAGCGGTGTCAAAGCCGAACAGGAAGCCCCCAAGTGCTACAACAAGGGACCATGCAAGAACCGATTGGTTTTTCATACATTTAATTTATATTTGGTTTAAGGGTAGTTTAGTTGTGTTTAATTCTTAAGTGCCTGGTAGGTTAATGCTTTGAACTTCTCTACTACATCACCATGCGAGCTGTTCTGCAGCTGTCGGTAGAATAGCAGGACGATCCGTTCTTTCGGATCCACCCAGTATGATGTAGAAAATGCACCACCCCAGCTGTAGGTGCCAACATTGCTGGGCGTTTTCGTACTGCCCTCCACTGTTTCAATTTCAAAGCCTAAGCCAAATTTATTGTCCCCAACATTAACGTCGGCAATCTGGTTCATGGTCATCATGCGAATCGAACTGCGACTAAGAAGCTTTGCTCCGTTATAATCTCCTTCATTCAACAACATTTGCAAGAAGATCGCATAATCGAAAATTGTCGAGCTCAGACCGGCACCCCCTGAGTAATAGGTACTTTTTAGGAGTGGATAGTTGGCCGCAGTTGGGCCATTTAGAAGATTATTAGACCCTGATACAAGTTTACCCTGGGCATCCTCAGAATACAGGTTAACCAATCTGGAAACCTTTTCTTCAGGTAAAGTGAAATAGGTATCCTTCATGCCTAAGGGTTTAAAGATCCGTGTTTGAAAGAAATCGCTGAGTGTTGTGCCGGACACGATCTCCACAATACAGCCAAGCACATCAACGTTCAGCCCATAGGTAAACCGCAGCCCGGGCTGATGCATCAAAGGTAATTTACCGAGCCTTGTCATTGCCGCAAGTAAATTGTCGTCTTTTACGCCTAGTCCTGCAGTAATCTTATTTTTTGCATAGATGGCATTCGCCTCTTTCGAGCCAATCTGCGCATACCCCAAGCCAGAGGTGTGCGTTAAAAGGTCCTTGATGGTAATCTCTCTTTTTGCTGGAACAGTACTGTACGTGGAATCAGCTGCATTGAATTTATCCAAAACAGTTGGTTTGCTGAAGCTGGGAATGTATTTTGATACCGGATCAGTAAGTAAGATCTTGCCTTCTTCATACAACATCATGATCGCTACACTGGTTACGGCCTTTGTTTGTGAGGCAATCCGGAAGATTCCATCAGACTGAAGTTTTTCCTTTTTCTGAATGTCATTATAACCTACGGCCTTAAACCAGGCGATCCTTCCGTCTTTAGCGATCAGGGCAACGCCGCCATTCATATACTGCTTATTTGCCCAATCATTCATCGCTTCATCCAGGCGTTCAAGCCGCTTTGTGTCAAAACCTGCAAGGTCTGCAGATGAGTTTATTAATATTTCACGCTTTTGTGCCCGCACTGGAGCATTAGATAACAGTAAGACCGCCATGGAGGCGATAAGGATTTTTTTCATTGTTTTGGTTTATCAACAACAAAATACGCTTTTGCTATGAAAACACGAAATCAGGGGCCGACCGTCTAACCCCCTGATTTAACCCGCTTACTTTCTGCGTCGGCACTGCCAGAATGCTCACGTGCTGCTTTGATCTCATTACTTCCAAAACGATAGGTACAGGTTAGCCGAAACACCTGGCTTTCCCATGTTTCTCTAACCACATATTTTTG
>JAQBOT010000497.1 GCA_028287885.1 Pedobacter sp. | reverse complement strand
GGTGTCGGCGGAAGAAATACGGGAAGTAAAAAACGGTAAAATGACGCTTCATTTTTGAAATGAAGTCCTGCAATCTTTCTTAGCCTCCCGGCTTCTGCCGCAGAAATTGGATTAACGGGATCTGCTAGCATATCCAGCACAGTCTTTTCTGTAACCTGGTATTCTGCATGTCCCAACAACCTACAGGGAATCGGTGCGGAGAGCTCCCACTCAAAGGGCTCCCTCCATTCATCCCAATCATTCAATGGCATACGCTTGCTGAAAAGTTGTATTCTTCTTCCTGAAGGATCGAAGCTAAAATTCTTTCGGTCAGCCATCATGAAGGGATCAACATCGAGCGCGTCGTAAACCTTCAACCGGTATAGATAAAATGCCAATTTGGGGATATTGTAACGGCCTAGCAAACCATGATGCTGCCGCATTTCCGGTGTATGAAAGTATTCTTCAAAGGGCCCATAGGCTATTTCCGCAATCCTTGGATTGCGGAGGTCTGCAACACCACCCGGCAGGGTGCCGGAATACCTGCCCTTCAACAATTCTGGAAAGGGGTCCAAGCCATGCCGCGTGCGCAGCAGCTGAAGAAACTGTTCCTTCATTTTCCCACTCCAGCCACTGATATCGAAGATCAATTCCTCCAAGATCCTTGGAGTTCCTTTCCGCCGGCGATAGTATATGGTTTTAGCCACATCAATTCTCCTGCCGCGGAGGTTCAAGGCTGAAAGCATCCGGGTTGCAACAAGGTCGCCAATGTATGGAATGGCGGCTTCACTGCAACGTTCAATGAATTGGTCGTCCCACAGCTGGTCCTGGCTGCGCCGAAGAATAGCGGCTTGCTGGGCCATCACTTTTACAATAGCTTCCAGCACCCCGGGATTTGAGGCCAATCCATCTTCATGTCTATAGACAGATGGGACCAATTCCCAGAACTTCTCCTTATAATATAGGTCAAATTGATCGTTTGCCATTATTCCTCTTTTCCGTTTAACAATAGCTTTCCATCTTCAATTGAAAAATAATTTGCCGCAGGTGGAACCACCGCGAAGCGATAGAAGGGTCGTCCATTTACAAAAACACCAGTAATGGAAGAAGTTCCTTCCACTGACAACACGGCGTCAAACAATTGACTTCTATAGATGGGTTGCGCAATGCCAATGCGCTCGGCCGAGAGCATCCCGGTTTTCTTGTTCAACAATGCTTCACGCAGACGCGCCAACACATCTTTTTCAACATATTTGGGGTCGATAGCAATTGCCAGCGACACACTTAATGGTTTAGGAATTGCTGTGATAATGGAGATGGGTGTAGCTGGATCTGCCATATTGCGAACAGCTTTTGTGAGATCGGTTGAGATTTGCGGATCACCGATATAGATCAATTGTGCTACTGCTGTTTGATTTCGGCCATCCCAGCGCCATTCGCCCATTACGGCGCGAACGCCCGGAAAGCCCGCAGCCAAGGCTTCCATATCTTTCATTGACACCACCCTATCCAACAACAGTGCTGATTTTGGGGCATATGTTTTTAAGTTTTCTATCGGTTCGGCATCAGCACCACCAAAAGCGGGCAATGGATTCTTCACAGATTGCAAACCTTTTGCCGGCTTGGAAATCTGGTTGATTGAACCGCCGGGCGGCATTACGCCTTCAGCGCCAAAACGATAATTGGCAACCACTTCTGCGCCTGAAGGAAGCCTTTGTCCGCGAAGGCCATCTCCAAAACTCACCCAACTTTCTCCTTCGTCATCCTGACGAACAATATAGATCTGGTCGAATTCTCCTTTTCCATAAAACCCATTTACTTCCTTCCAAAGCATTCCATTGATACGAATGCTGAGCGTGTTTTTAACCATCTGGTCGTTGCCCGAAGTAGAAGAACTGAAATAGGTTAATGGTTTTTTCTTGAGCTTAAATCGCTGGTTGATATCAGATGCGTTTCCAATTCCCAACAGTTCATTATAAACAGACTCTCCCCGTGTAACCACAAGCTCATTCCCAAAAACATCAACCGGTGAGACAAGATCAGGCGACCAGCCAGCACCCTGACTTAGCTGAAGTTCTCGTTTTTGGAAATCAATCATGCCGTTAACCGCCGCACCATCTCCATTTTTACCCAATAATAAATAATCTGTGGATGCGTACGCAGGAATGGGTATTTCAACAAAACCTTCGAGTTGCAAGAGGTCTTTCGATGAGACGGTTACATCACTTTCCTGAACAACGGTCGCCACGGTCTGAAATGCATAATAAATCTCCAATCCAGAAGGGCCACCAACCGGCCAGTTCCCTTGTCCTCTTTTCTTTGAAGCCAATGATACATCCGTGGTAATTTCAGTTACGGTTGTACTTACTCCCGGAAGATCAAAGGAGTTGCCATTGATCTTTATTTTTCCATCAGGTATTTGTTGACGTTTTACGTCTCCCACATCGCTGATGCGAAACCATTTCATTTCATTTCCTTTTTTTGCAATAATGAGCGCTCCCGCTTTCATTACAGTCAACTGATGGCTAAATGTGAGCGAGTCGCCTGCATTAATAAAGAGTATTTCAGCACCCTTATTCGCAAATCCAAGACCAGAATAGGAGAATCCCGCGGCTTTAATACCCGTGCTGGTTTTAGCCACTGCTGCTGTCGCTTTCTTAACAATGGCACCCGGATCGTCCCAAACATTGGCAGATGTTGAAGAATGCATCAGGCGTAGCTGGTTCAATTCTGTGTTTTTTTGAATGGTGATTGCTGTTACAAAAAATACCTCTTGATATTTCTGTTGATCAGTTCCCAAGCGAATGGATACCTGTTTCACCCAGACAACTGTATTATTTTCATCATTCAACCGATCAGCCAACAACAGCATCATGTCTTCCTTGATCTCTCCTTGCAGTTTAACCAACAGGCTTTGTAGAACCGTGCCTGCTTGTAGTTGCTGTCGAACCGGAGTCTTCAACCGAAACCTGTTCAGTAATGGATGAATGGATCTTTCAGTTTCCAACTCAAAAACCTGAGGCGGATTGCCATTAAATGCACCGGATTCAAATGCAGTACCTACAGGAAGCATTACTTTCGTTCTGCCCTCAGCCATGGCGGCGATGTAGGCCGTCGACCCAACCGCAGGTTTTGGCAGGTAACCCAACAATCCGACAAGCTTTCTTGTTGCGGAGCGCTGAATGCTTGTACGCAGATAACATTCCTGTGCAATCACCTTGTCGTAAAATGAAATGGAGTCACATACATATGCCCACATGTCGAGCAACATCACACCTAGGTCATCCTTGCGTCTTGCACGCAACTCTGCCAATGGCCGCACGTCTAGCCTAAGGTTGTTCTCATCGATCACCTTCAAATCAACCGCCCGGATGCCATGTAGCATTGCTCTCCTAAATTCTGGAAAGCCAGCAATCTGCCTCGCCAATGTATCCAGTCCCTCGGGGATTGACAATGGTTGTGGATGAACAAAGCTGTCGCATGGACATGGGAATTTCACCAGACCTTTATCTTTTTGAGAACAATCTTGACAGCTCATAGTCCACCATGTGTTGAGAGTGTAAGTATACCACGTTCAGGATGCAAGGGATCGTTGGCGATTCTGATTATCACATTCTTGCCTGGATCATAGCTTAGTTCAATAAAAGGCTGCCAATCAAACCAGCCTCGCCTACGGTAGCTTATATGTTCAACAGCCTTTACACCCGGCACGTCCTGTATCCAGGCTTCAAGTGTTGAACGGTCCAGGAATGTACCGAAAGTGAATCGATCGGCCGAGAAGTAACCAGGTTTAGGATAAATACCGCGTGTACCCATAAGTGCATCCATCACCCTTACTTTCACGTGGGCGGCATAGTTAGATTCTCTGATGCAGAGTTCGATCCTTAGATCGATATTGGCATAAACCGGGTCTGAGATATGCACTTCTCTCCCAGCCTGTCGGAATCTATTTAGTTGGGCCCTAAGGTCCGCGCGGTTCAGGTTGTCGATGGTTAGCTTTCCTTTAGGGTCGGGTGTCACAAATGCAGTAAGCCAGCTCCCCGTCCAGCGAAATACCGCACCTGCTTTCTGTACCCAGGGCAGACGCTCTGCTGCTTCGGCATAATCTTCTGGCCGCACCGCACGGTAAGTAATGGCGCGAAATGCTTCTGGCGCAGATTGCCGGAGTTCAAAAGGTGTTTCAGCATCTATGCCATCCATTGCTTGGAGGGGATTTGAAACACTGAAAGTGGCCGATTCTGGAAATTGAATGGCCCCAGCTGCAACATTGGTCTCGCTGCCGGTCCCCAGTCGATAGCGCATGCGAAACATTGTGTTCGTGTCAGGGATACGTCCAAATTCTCCATCGCCAAACCGGATCGTAGATCCACTGCTCATCGCATAGTCACGGTGTTGGAAACTATATCCGGCACGCTGGTAAGTAACGACCGGCAACCAACTGCCATCGTCAATTAGATAGTGGCGGTCAGCAGGAGCCGAAGCGTGAATACCGACCAAAGTTTGTCGAACTTCCCATGCAGGCCGCCCTATTGTGGGTGTCCAATTCAGGCCGTCAAATGTCACTTCCTGCAAAATAATTTCTGGTGCTGTTTTTTGTAAGTCTTTTCCCAAGTACACAAGCGACCGCTCTGCAGATCCAGGCAAGGTTTTCATATGAATCGTCTTACCATTTTGCGCAAGACGTTCAATGCTTTGTTCTACAGGCGCCTGCATTGCATTCAATTCGGCATTTGAAAGTTCTTCAGGCGATTTACCGATCAGGAAAAAAGCAGTTTCTGTTTTTCCGGCGGTAGCCGGCACCATATTTCCTTTAACGGATAATTGTGTCAGGTCAAATTCGAATTGTGTAGCTTGGCTCTGCGCCCACTTCAAATGTGTGATGGTAGATACAAAAACAGGATCTGTGTCTAGAGTAATGCTCGTAACCCGCACCATTTGTGTCCTGGCGGATTGGGCCGGGTCTGCCGGATTGGTTTGTAACAACATCCATTTTCCTAAATGGAAAGGGCCTTCGGAAAGATCCTCCATCTTCAATACGCCTGTTTGATCACCTTCAAGGTAAAGCTCAGTGGATCCCACAGGCAAACAAAGTAGGTCATCGTCCCAAATATGCGGTTGGAAGCTATTGCAGGCTTCATCAACATTAAACTTGATTGCTGGTACAGCAAGTCTTTCACGAATGTTAGTTCCAATTTCAAAATATAGAAGCGTATTGTCATCAGCAGCCGCATAAACCGGACTGCCGGGCGTTAACGTCAACAGGCCGATTCCAGCACCTACTTGTATATCCAACCAGGTGCTTGCGCCCCTTCC
>JAQBOT010000031.1 GCA_028287885.1 Pedobacter sp. | reverse complement strand
AGGTTTCTACGGGCAAAACTCTTTACGAAGATCTGAGGATCATTAAACTCGAGTTTCTCGACAATATCTTTGCGTACGAACTTAGTGGCAGTCGCCGTTAGGGCGATCATTGGGATCTTTGGATGTATCTCCCTTAAGTTTTTCAAGAGCAAATAAGGCGGTCGGAAATCATATCCCCATTGGGAAATACAATGTGCTTCGTCAATTGCGAATAGGCTAACATTCATGTAGGAGATGCGCTCCTTAACAATCGGCGATAATAGTCTTTCGGGGGAGAGGTAAAGAAATTTGATCTTTCCGTAGATGCAGTTATCCAGCAAAATATCGATCTCGCGTTTACCCATGCCGGCATAAATAGCAACCGCCTGAATCCCCTTCGCTTTTAAATTTTCAACCTGATCTTTTATCAAAGCAATTAATGGCGAAACCACAATGCAAATACCTTCCTTGACTAGTGCGGGCACCTGAAAGCAAACTGATTTACCACCTCCGGTGGGAAGAAGTGCCAGTGTATCCTGACCATTTAAAACAGAATCTATGATGTCTTCCTGTAAAGGACGGAAGGTATCGAACCCCCAATACTGTCTTAAAATTTCCGCTTTATTCATAAAAGGTCCTGTTCAAAACTATAAAAACGATCTGATATTATTAAATTGCCCGCTCATATAAATGCTATCCGATGCGTAAACCGTTACTAGTTGCTTTAATTTTATCAATTATTCTCCCTGCTTTTGCCCAAGAAAAAAAAGATGTAGTCAAATGGGATGTTGAGAAATACAGGGGCACAACCAAGACTTTTACAATCAATACAGACGAAGGAACCTGGATGAATCTGGACGTGAGTCCGGATGGAAAGGAAATCGTATTTGACATGCTTGGCGACATTTACACCATGCCGATTACTGGCGGAAGTACAAAGCTTTTAAGCGGCGGAATTGCCTTTGATGTGCAACCACGCTTTAGCCCCAATGGAAAATACATTTCCTATACAAGCGATAAAGCAGGTGGCGATAACATCTGGATCATGAACAGAGATGGTTCAAACAAAAAACAAATTACCAAAGAGTCTTTCAGGTTGTTGAACAACGCAACCTGGATGCCAAATAGTGAGTATTTAGTCGCAAGAAAACATTACACGGCTTCCCGTTCCCTTGGAGCCGGAGAAATGTGGATGTACAATATCAATGGTGGCGATGGCGTACAGCTTACAAAAAGAAAGAATGATCAGCAGGATGCTGGAGAACCAAATGTTTCGCCAAACGGAAAGTACTTGTACTTTAGTGAGGATGTTACGCCAGGTCCAATCTTTGAATACAGCAAAGACCCGAATGGGACCATCTATGCGATCCGTCAGCTGGAGTTTAGCACAGGTAAGTTAACCAACCTTATTGAAGAACAAGGTGGCTCTGCCAGGCCACAGGTCTCCCCTGATGGGAAATTGATGGCTTACGTTAAAAGAGTCCGCTTGAAATCTGCATTGTATATTCAGGATATTCAAAGTGGAGAAGAATGGCCGGTTTATGAGGATCTATCACATGACCAGCAGGAAACCTGGGCGATCTTTGGTGTCTACCCAAACTTCGCATGGACGCCAGACAACCAGAACATCATTATATATGCAAAAGGAAAAATTAGAAAGGTCGACTTGAACAACCTTTCAGTTTCCGAGGTTCCTTTCCAGGTGAACAGCACACAAACGGTACAAGCTGCGCTACATTTCCCGCAACAGGTGTTCACGCCAGAATTCACCGTTAAAATGATCAGGCAGCTAACAACTTCGCCAGATGGAAAAACCGTTGTTTTTAATGCTGCAGGATACCTGTATAAGAAAGACTTGCCAAATGGGACACCAGAAAGACTGACTAACGGACTTGAGTTCGAGTTTGACCCTGCTTTTAGTCCAGATGGGAAGTTTGTTGTTTTTACGACCTGGAGTGACGAGTTTAAAGGATCGGTAAAAAGAGCTGACCTCCGTTCTGGACGTTTGTTAACCTTAAGCGATGAGAAAGGTTATTACTATTCCCCATCTTATTCCAGAAAGGCCGATAAGATCGTTTTCCGTAAAGGAGATGGAAATGATGTGCTTGGTTATACGTATGGTCAGGGAACCGGGATATTTACCATGCCTGCCAATGGAGGTGCAAAAACACTTATAATCGACAACGGTGTGGAGCCTCAATTCAATTCTGACGACACACGCATCTTTTATCTAGGAAATGAGAATGGCAAAAAAGCATTCAAGAGTGTTGCTGTAAACGGGAATAATCCGATGACGCATTATACATCGACATATGCCAATCAATTTGTACCAAGTCCAGATGGCAAATGGATGGCCTTTACCGAACTATTTAATGTGTATGTAACGCCAATGGTGCTAACGGGAACACCACAAGAGTTATCTGCTGGAAATACCGCGATTCCTTTGAGCCGCTTAACTAAAGATGGAGGCACAAACATGCAATGGAGCAGCGACGGCAAAAAGATCAGCTGGACACTTGGGCAGCAGTATTACACCCAAGAACTTAAAAATGCTTTTCCTTTTATTGAAGGTTCGGCTGCAAATGCCAAAGACATTCCTGCAGACAGTCTTTCTATTGGATTAAAGCTTAAGGCAGACCTTCCAACCGGACTTGTTGCATTAAAAGGCGCAAGAATAATCACAATGAAAGGTGACGAAGTCATTGAGGAAGGAACCATCCTAATTGAAAACAATAAAATTACAAGCGTAGGAAAAGCCACGGAGGTTACCATTCCATCAAACGCGAAAGTTCTTGATGTTACCGGAAAAACCATTATGCCCGGAATCGTAGATGTGCATGCGCACCTACACACCAGTCCTGATGGCGTAACCCCCCAAACAGATTGGGCGTACTTAGCAAATCTTGCTTTTGGTGTAACCACTGCCCATGATCCGTCAAGCAATACGGAAATGGTGTTTAGCCAGTCGGAAATGCTTAAGGCAGGACGCCTGGTTGGACCACGTTTATTCTCTACCGGCTCCATCTTATACGGTGCAGATGCAGACATGAAAGTTGTGATTAATAGCCTTGATGACGCCTTATCGCATCTAAGACGTTTAAAAGCCGTTGGTGCCTTCTCTGTGAAGTCCTACAACCAACCAAGGAGAGAACAGCGTCAACAGATCCTCGAGGCTGCCAGACAATTAAAGATGGAAGTTGTTCCGGAAGGAGGTTCTACGTTTTTTACCAACCTAAACATGATCGCAGACGGACATACTGGGCTGGAGCACAGTTTACCTGTTACACCGATATACAAAGATGTGCTTAACCTTTGGAACAATACACAAGTTGCTTACACCCCTACCTTAATTGTCGCTTACGGCGGACAGTGGGGTGAGAACTATTGGTACGACAGAACCAATGTTTGGGAGAATGAAAGATTGCTTGCCTTTACACCTAGGTCTGTGGTTGATGCACGTTCGAGACGAAGAACGACATCAGAGTATGGCGACTACAATCACATTGAAGTGGCCAAAGCAGCAAAGAAGATTTCTGATGGTGGCACAAAAGTAAACCTGGGTGCACATGGTCAGTTACAAGGATTGGGTGCCCATTGGGAATTGTGGATGCTTGCTCAGGGCGGCATGACGCCTTTGCAAGCGATTAGAAGTGCTACAATGAATGGCGCCAGCTACTTGGGTATGGAAAAAGAAATCGGATCATTGGAAGTAGGGAAACTTGCCGACCTGGTGATCATGGAGTCTAATCCTTTGGACGACATCCGCAATTCTGAAAAAATCAAATATGTGATGGTTAACGGACGTCTGTATGATAGCATGACGATGAATGAATTGCTTTCCAGAGAGAAGATGCGTGGAAAGATGTGGTTTGAAATTGGCAAGAACAGTGCATTCAGCAGGCCAACATCAGAATCAGAAACATGGACGTACACTGTACCTTATTGCGACTAACAAAATGAAACGAATTGACTTTAAGCTTTGTTCTTAAAGTCAATTCTCTTTAAAGATGAAAATATACCAGCAAGCATTACAATTAAGAGAACGCCGTAGAGGCTTCCACCTGATCACCACAGATGTGGTACAGGCTATTCCGGTCATTTCTGAGATAAAGGCAGGCATGTGCCAGGTCTTCATTCAACACACCTCAGCTTCGCTAACGATCAATGAGAATGCAGACCCAACCGTTCGGATGGACTTCGAGATGTATTTCAACAAAGCGGTGCCGGAGAATGATCCAGATTATCGCCATGATGAAGAAGGATCTGACGACATGCCCGCACATCTAAAGGCAGCTATGCTGGGCACTTCCGTTATGATTCCAATCCGCAACGGCAAACTAGCTCTTGGGACCTGGCAAGGCATTTATTTGTGTGAACACCGGAACTTCGGCGGCGGCAGAAAGCTGATGATCACCGTTTGGGGCATTTAACTAGTTCAGTTTCCTTGAACTGTAAATGTCTTCTTATCCTTTCCCACTCCTGTTATTGTTAAAGATTTCCACTTTGAGGGTAAGACCGATTTAACCTGTATAATTCCAGTTTGCGTAATGTCCAAACCTCCAAAACCCATGAGGACGCTTTGCAGGATCCCTCCTGCTCCTGTCGCAAAGTACGGGTTAGTACCGCCTTTAGTCTCCGCTATTACACGAAATGGTGGCACCAGATTGGGCTCATAACTCTCCTTAAAAAACTTGTAAGCTTTCGTTTTATCACCCAAACGGGCATACAAGAGGGCAAATGCAGCATGCGTCATGGCAGGCGTTCCCTCATCTGGAACCCTCACTTCATAGAAGGATAGATCTTTCCGAATCTGCTGCTCATCCGTTATCACTTTCAGCGGGTATGCGAGTAAATTAACATCTGCTTGTTTTATGTTTTCACCTTTATACGTCTTGAACTCACTTGTTACGCCATCAGGCATTTTCAATATCGGAATATTCTCTGCAACAATGGCCCAGTCGGGATTTGCAGTTAGGCCCAGTATATCTGCCGCTTTCGTGGCATTCCGCAGGTTAACGATCGCCGCAGCGTTGGTAAATGCATTGTTATCAATGTTTTCTGCCCATTCATCCGCCGCCACAACATTGTTTATATCGTATTTCCCCGGACCATTACGCTCAACCCGGCTCGTCCAGAAATCTGCAGTGTTTGAAATAATGGGCCAGCCTTTTTCCCGCAGCCAGTCTTTATCCCCACTTACGCAGTAGTAGTTCCATGCAGCAAAGGCCACACAGGCAGAAATATGGTGTTCAAACGGGCCGCTTAGAGCCCAAACCGGGGTTTCTTCCACACCAGAGTCGGCACTTTCCCAAGGATACATTGCTCCTTTGTAACCGTGAGAAAAGGCATTCTTTTTAGCAGCCTCAAGCCTGTTATACCGGTAGTCGACCATCGATTTTGCCAGTTCCGGATGTAACACCAGCAAGGCCGGAAACATCCATATGTCAGCATCCCAGAAAACATGACCATTGTATCCCAGACCGGAAAGTCCCATTGGTGAGAGTGAATATTCTGTTCCCTCCCGCACAAAGCTGTACAAATGATACAACATGCTGTGTACATCCTGTTGGGCTTGCAGATCTCCTTTAATCTGGATATCACTCTTCCATAAATCACTCCAGGCTTGGTTGTGAAACTTTAATAAACGGTTATGACCTTCAAGTTTGGCAAAGATGGTCATTCGTTCGGCCTCATTTAATGGATCGGCATGCTGGGCTGACGTGATGGAACTTCCAACTACAGAATAGGTGTAACTGCCGCCCTTGTTGATGCGCTTACTGAACTTTATCAGGTGCATGTTATTGTCCCACATTTCATGGATCACCTTAGGTTCTTGCGTATGGCTCTCTATGAACATAAAGCTGGTAGAAGCGCTTAACTGCAGCTTACCTGTCGGGCTCCTTGCGGTACTGGTTAGCAAACCAATATTTACATGAGGACGATCGATTTCATTATAATAGTTCTGAACATCTCGGAGGGCATCCGGGGTTTCCATAATACTTGCTGCTGTTATACTTATATCCGATTTAGCCGTAATGGTTACGTCCATAAGAACCGTATATGGGAGATGCCTTAAAGAATAGTAGGTGTATTTTATCAGGGCTTTATCCGAGTAGTTCAGGGTTGTTGTAAATGCCCCGTTTCTCATGTCCAATTCCTGCTTCATGTTCGTCACATTCTTCGCATCAAGCCTTTTACCGTCAACCTCCAGGTACATATTCAAGAGGTTGAAACTGTTTAAAAAGTTGCTGACACGGCCTCGTCCATAGGTATCGTATGCTCCTGCAAGTACCACATTCTTCACTTTGAAGGGCTCTGGGGAGGATACAATGCCGATCATCCCATTTGCTGCAGTGATCCCGAAATAGTTAGAAGGATCAAGCTTATCGGCTTTAATGGTCCAGGGATCCTGAGCTTTTACGTCAATGACGAGGAGTGAAAAAAACAGAGCTACAAACAGGTTCTTCATGTTTATCGGTTAAGTCATATTTGGTTGAACTTAGCCAATTTAAAGATTATTAAGCATTATTTTAGACAGCAATTATGGCCACTAAGATGCATCTAAGGAAATATGAATTTAGTCGAATATAACCCGCTTTATAACCAAATGGATTAAGAACGTTGAGTTTGGATGATGTGATCAGGTTGTGCGGTGTAGCGGTACAATGGAAAGAAATCCACATCAGAATCCGCCGGTAAACCTTTCTTCTCTACCAATGTAGCATACTTTTCCGGTTCGGCAATAAAGCGCCAACTATTGAACTTAAAGAATAGGTCCGAAAAGCCAGCCTTCCAGCTAAACAACGAATCCTCCTTGAATCCAACACCGCCGCCCAGATTGAAGTAATGCATACCCATTTCTCTACCAAGGATACAAATCTCGTCTGTTAGCAATTTTGCTGGGGAGAACTGCAGATATTCAGTACGTGTACCTAGTAGATGGGCCTGAATGATATTCTGGGTACAGACTATTACAGCACCACAAACTGCTTTATCATTGTGGTAAACGGTGAGCAGTTTACTGTCAAACTCTGCAGAGTCTAGCAGGGTTTGAAAGTAGTTTTCATCAAAGAGGTAAAAGTCTGCCGCCTCGATACGTTTCATGTTCTCGGTGTATATGGAAGCAAATTCACGTACTTCCTCT
>JAQBOT010000009.1 GCA_028287885.1 Pedobacter sp. | reverse complement strand
TCTCGGAAATACTAAAAGGCTTCCAAAGAAACGAGGAACAGGCGGGTTACGAAATATATAAAGTAAAAGGCTGGGATTACCCGGGACTATGTGAAACCTACCAGAAAGCGATAGATGTTTGTCGCGCTGAACATGTTCCTGTCTTAATCCATGTAACCGAAGTTACCCAGCCGCAAGGCCATTCAACTTCAGGATCGCACGAGCGCTACAAAGACAAAGCCCGTCTTGAATGGGAGAAAGAGTACGACTGCATTAGCCAAATGCGGAAATGGATGATCGATTCAGCTATCGCAACTGAGGAGCAGATTATTGCTATTGAAGAAGATGCAAAGATCTTAGTGCGCAACGCACAGAAAGAAGCTTGGTCTGAATTCCTTGGGAGCGTTAAAGAAGAAAAAAAGCAGGCGATCAGCATGATCACTGCATTATCAAATAACAATCAGGCGCTGCAAAAGATCAGTAGCCAACTTTCCAGCACACCTGACGCTTTGCGCAGGGAAATACATACCTCCATTAGAAAGGCATTGCGTTTAACCATCAATCAACCTTCTGAAGCAAGAACAGCTTTAGTGTCCTGGTATACGGAGCAGCAAGAAAGCAATGTGGAACGATACAACTCTAAATTGTTCACAGACGGTAAAGAGAGTCCCTTTCTTGTGCCCGAAAAGCCAGTTTCTTATCAGGATAACAACAGAATGGTAGATGGACGTGAGCTATTAAACGCCTGTTTTGATGCCAACTTTGCGCGTGACCCACGCTTGCTTGCCTTTGGTGAGGATCTAGGAAGTATTGGCGATGTAAATCAAGGCTTTGCCGGTCTCCAGACCAAGTATGGTGAATTAAGGGTCACCGATACGGGAATCCGGGAGATGACGATCATTGGGCAGGGTATAGGCCTGGCGATGCGTGGATTAAGACCGATCGCTGAAATCCAATACCTGGATTACTTGCTGTTTGCCTTGAATATCTTAAGTGACGACCTGGCCACTTTATCTTACCGTACTAAAGCCGGGCAGAAAGCGCCCGTTATTGTTAGAACACGCGGTCACCGTTTAGAGGGTGTTTGGCACTCCGGCTCGCCAATAGGTATGATCCTTGGATCTTTACGTGGCTTGCACCTCTGTGTGCCAAGAAATATGACCCAGGCAGCTGGCATGTACAACTTGTTGTTCCGTTCTGACGAACCTGCTTTGGTTATCGAATGTCTGAACGGCTACCGCCTAAAAGAAAGATTACCTGAAAACGTAGGAGAATACACCATTCCTTTGGGTAAAGCAGAAATCTTACGTGAGGGTACGGATGTGACGATCGTTTCTTATGGATCGACCTTAAGGGTGATCGAAGAAGCCGCCGAAGAGCTCCAGAATTTGGGGATTTCAATTGAACTGATTGATCCACAAACCTTGTTGCCTTTTGATATCGATCAGCTCTGCCTGAAGTCGCTTCAGAAAACAAATAAATTGTTGGTTGTGGATGAAGATGTTCCCGGAGGCGGTTCTGCATACTTATTGCAGCAGATTGTGGAACTGCAAAAAGGATATTTTTACCTGGATGCGCAACCGAGAACGCTAACGGCAAAAGCACACCGTCCGCCTTATGGCTCTGATGGCGACTATTTCAGCAAGCCATCTGTAGACGATGTGGTAGAAACTGTTTACCAGATGATGCATGAACATAATGCAACCAAGTACCCAGCTATATATTAATCTATCCGGCTATTTTTATTTCTTAACAACTGATCTGCAAGTACCAGGGCGGCCATTGCTTCAACAATGACAACTGCTCTGGGAACCACACATGGATCATGGCGGCCTTTTCCTTTTATCTCTGCAGCTTCGCCAGCTGCATTAATCGTCTGTTGATTGTGCATGATGGTTGCCACCGGTTTAAAAGCAACGGTAAAGTTTATTTCCATACCATTGGAAATTCCTCCCTGGATACCCCCAGAGAAGTTCGTTAAGGTGGTTGGCTTACCTGCATTGACAAGGAAGATGTCATTGTGTTCTGAACCGCGCATTTCGCTGCCGCTAAAGCCTGAGCCATACTCGAAGCCATGGACCGCATTAATGCTCAGCATCGCTTTACCCAAGTCGGCATGCAGCTTATCAAATACCGGTTCTCCAAGTCCCACAGGACAATTCCTGATAATGCAGCTTACTTTGCCACCAATAGTGTCGCCGTCCTTTCTTATCTCATCAATACATTCAATCATTTGTCTCGCCGTAGCTGGGTCTGCACAGCGCACAATATTTTCTTCGCGCTGCTTGTACAATTCATCAATGCTTAGATCAGACAAATTCGGCGCATTAATCAGACCCACCGCAGAAACGTGTGCAAAGATCTCAACACCCGAATGTCTCAACAGCAGTTTAGCTATTGCACCTGCTGCAACGCGTGCTGCAGTTTCCCGGGCGGAAGAGCGGCCACCACCACGGTAGTCGCGAATGCCATATTTTGCATCGTAAGTGTAATCGGCATGGGAGGGTCGGTAAACATCTTTATTGTGCTCATAATCTTTTGAGCGCTGGTCTTCATTGGGAATGAGCAGGGAGATTGGTGTACCGGTACTCTTGCCTTCAAAAATGCCGGACAGTACCTGAACAGTGTCACTTTCCTTACGTTGGGTCGTTATTTTCGACTGCCCCGGCCGGCGAAGATCCAACTCTGCCTGGATAAATTCGAGGTCTATGGGCAGGTTTGCCGGACAACCGTCTATGATAACACCAATTGCAATACCATGTGATTCCCCGAAAGTCGAGATTTTAAATGCCTGTCCAAATGTATTTCCTGCCATTTTCTAATGTACCTAAATTATAATTCTGTTGTCTGAAAACCTGCCTTAGTCAAATCCTTCCAGTAGTCTGGGTATGATTTTTCCACCACCTGGTAATCTTCAATTTCCACTTCTTTAATCCGCATACTCAAAGGAGCAAAGGCCATGGCCATACGGTGATCGTCATAAGTCTGAAAGCTTACCTTATCCGGAAAATGCAGTTTACTGCAATCCAATGAGTAAATTAAGTTTTCCTCATTAAGAAAGACGCCAATCTTTGCAAGTTCATTTTGTAGTGCTTTTACGCGGTTTGTTTCTTTGATCTTCAGTGTCTCCAAACCCGTAAACTTCAAGTTTAGACGTTTTGCGGCTGCACAAACGATAATGGTTTGAGCAAGATCCGGGCAATCCTTTAAATCAAGGATTTCGTCTTCTGAGATGGTATGGTCTGAAACACTCAAGCTGATGCCTTCTGCAGTTCGTTCCGTCTTTACACCTATGCTCTGCATAATTTCAACAATTCGGCTATCCCCTTGAAGACTATGCGCTCTTAAATGCGGAAGGTTGATCTTTGCTGAATCAGATAAAGCAACAATACTGTACCAGTAGGAAGCCGCACTCCAGTCTGGCTCTACAATAAGTGTCGAGGCTTTAAATTCCTGATGGGCGATCTCAATCACATTGTCCGTCCAGCTGTGAGAAATCCCCGCTTCTTCCAGCATCTTTAATGTCATGCGCACATACGGCTCAGAGGTCAAATATCCCTCAATATGAAGCGATAAGCCTAATGGTAGGCTTGCAGCGATAATAAGCAAGGCCGAGATATACTGGCTGCTGACATCACCTTTAATGCTTACTTGCTTGGTCTTTTGTTCGAAACCTCCATTGATGATCAGTGGAGGAAAACCATATTCTCCCTGATAGCTGATTTTGGCGCCCAGTGTATTCAGCGCTTCAGTCAGGAGTTTAATTGGCCTTTCCTGCATCCTTTTAGAACCTGTCAACTCAAACGTACCGCTCAATGTTGCTAAATATGCAGTTAAAAAGCGCATGGCAGTTCCCGCATGACCAACATCTACTCTTTGCATGCCGGTGCTGGCTTCGGCTAAATTCTGTAAGATCCGGTTTAAAGTCACCGTATCTGCAGCGTCGGATAGATTCTCCACCCTAACAATGCCTTTGCTTAGTGCGGAGATGATCAGTGCGCGGTTGCTTTCGCTCTTGGAACCTGTTAAATAAACTGTAGTATTCGCCTCCGGACTTCCGGAGAAACGAACTACTGCATCTTTCTTGTTGGTCATACCAGGCTTAAACTTTTGCAGGTGCGGCGGCTTCTACAACATCTGCTGCAATCTTGCCTTCATTCATGATCAAAGTCTGTTTTCTAATAGATTCACCGTGTACAAGTTCCAGGAACTTTTCAGTGAAGTGTGGATCAAGTTTTAAAACTTTGGCAATTGCACTACGCTTTTGCATGATCTCGTCCCAACGGTTCACCTGTAGGATAGTCACTTTGTTATCTCTTTTGTATTCACCAATTTTTTCTACCAAAGCCATACGTTCCGCAAGCTTTTGGATCATCTGGTCATCTATTTTGTCAATCTGCTTACGTAATTCTGCAAGTTTATCTACAAATTCTTCGTTCTTTGACTCTGACTGACGGATAGATAGCTTGTCGGCAAGCTCAGATAGTGCCTCAGGTGTAACTTGTTGTTTGGCGTCAGTCCAGGCTACAGAAGGGTCGATATGTGACTCAATCATTAAACCTTGCATATCCAAATCAAGTGCTTTTTGTGCTATATAAGGGATCAGCTCACGGTTACCGCAAATGTGACTTGGGTCGTTGATGATCGGCAATTCCGGACAGATGGTCTTAAGTTGGATTGCAAGTTCCCACATCGGTTCGTTGCGGAATGAGCTTTTCTCAAAGGATGAAAATCCACGGTGAATGGCTGCGATCTTGGTAATACCTGCATTGTTAAGACGTTCCAGGGCACCAATCCACAAAGAAAGATCAGGGTTAACTGGGTTCTTTACCATGACAGGAACATCAACGCCTCTTAAAGCGTCAGCAATTTCCTGAACAGAAAATGGGTTTGCAGTGGTTCTTGCACCCACCCAAAGGATGTCAACGCCAGCAGCTAATGCTTCTTCAACGTGTTTAGCGGTTGCAACTTCAACTGCAGTAGGCAACCCTGTTTCTTCTTTAGCTCTCTTTAACCATTGCAAGCCAATACTTCCGATTCCTTCAAATTCACCGGGACGGGTACGTGGCTTCCAGATTCCAGCTCTCAAAGCAGAGATTTTTCCTGTTTTTGCAAGCAGGTGTGCGGTAGCAAGCAATTGTTCTTCAGTTTCTGCGCTGCAAGGTCCTGATATGATCAGAGGTTGATTTTTGATGGTTATCCAGCTGCTTAATGGTTGGATGTTTAAATTTAATTTCATTATTTCCGTATTTTGGTTTTTTAAATTGAATGTGTTAATTATTTGATATTTGAGTGATTATACCTCGTCATTTTTAACGTATTCACCCATAATGTTAAAGTTCACTGTGTATTTTAATACTTTACGTATCGCATTGTCGTAATTTTTTAGGTCTGTCCATTCTATATCGATATAGAAATTGTATTCGTTGCGTTTGCCAAGAACCGGCATGGATTGTATTTTGGAAAGGTTGATGCTTTGTTCCGCAAAGATGTTCAATACTTTCGCCAAAGAACCAACAGCATTTCCTACCTGAAAACAGATGGAGGCTTTATTTGAGCTAGGAATTTCTTCGTCCGGATGATTTTTAAGGATCAGAAAACGCGTGTAATTCTTTCTGTTCGACTCAATTCTTCTTTCAATGATGTTTAAGCCATACAATTCAGCGGCCAAAGTGTTTGCAATAGCGACAGTATCAGTAAGTTGCTCCTCTCTAATCTTTTTAGCGCAAGCTGCGGTATCGCTGCTTTCTACAACCTGAAGCTGGGGAAACTGATCAATAAAATCTATGCACTGTCGAAGAGCGATGGGGTGGGAGGTTACATATTTTATGTCCTCGAATTTCACACCTGGCAAGGCCATCAGGTGAAGTTCAATGGGCAGGTATACTTCACCCGTGATCGTAAAGTTGTATTCACGTAGTAGGGTGTAATTGGGAAGCAAACTTCCAGCAATAGAATTCTCAATGGCCATGACCACGAAATCTGCTTCGTTTTTCTGCATACTTTCGCAAGTCTGCTTAAAAGAATCACATTCAATAGTCTGAATGTCCTTTCCGAAAAACTTGAAAGCAGCTTCCTCGTGAAACGATGCTTTGGTACCCTGTATTGCAACTCTTATTCCTTCTTTCATTTTTACTTTTGTGATTACACCTTGTTATTTCAAATCCTTTTGGCTTAAACAAAAAAAGTCCCGGCTTTAGGCCGGGACTTTTATACAGTATCTCTAGTTGTTAGATTGCATATTAGTCCCGGCTCTTACTGTAGTAGTAAAAGTAACCAAGATAATATGTAGTAACATTTTTCATTTCTTCTTGTTGTTAAGCCAAATGTAGCAACAAAATTTAATTTGTCAAGATTAAAACAAAAAAAATTTCTTTCTGTATTTCTGTTTGATATTGGGCTGAACAGAATTACTGTAAAAATCGATGCCTTTTGACTTGCAATCTTCTACGCTCCCAAAGAAAAAGTAAAGGCTACTTTGGAGCCATCCGGGGCAATCGCCAATATCTGAACTGGTCTGTTTTGCGCCTTAATCAAGGCTTCCCCAATGTCCTCTGGACTTTGGACCTTTGCACCATTAACATACACAATGATGGTTTTGACAGGGATGCCCAGGCGATCAAATATACCTCCGCGGGATACCTCGGTTACAATAACGCCCGCATCTAAATTAAGGCGTTCTTTGATTACCGATGGCAATGCGCTAAAGGTCACCCCAAGTTTCTCATAGATGTTTGCCAGGGATTCCGCACCTTCCGGGCTGCTTGGTTTGGCAGCTTCTGCTTTCAGTCTTACTGTTGCCGTATTACTTTTTCCATTACGTAAATAAGTTATGGCAATTTTATCTCCAGGACGGTGGCGTGCAATACGTTCTGAAAATTCTGTAGATGAAAAGATTTTAATTGAGTCCAGGCGCTGGATAATGTCTCCTGCCTTCAAGCCGGCGGCTGCCGCTGCACTTCCACTTTGTATATCCGTTATAAAAACACCTTGTACCGTTCCCGGTTTTATTCCCTGCGTACTAAGGTATTGGTCCTCTGTAGCAGGAGAGGGAAAATTCACACCCAAGACGCCGCGCCTGACTTCACCATATCTTTTAAAATCATCCAGTATTTTCTTCGCAAGGTTCACCGGAATAGCAAATGCGTAACCGGCGTAACTGCCTGTGTAAGACGCTATCGCTGCATTGATTCCAATTAACTCTCCGCTCAGATTTACTAAAGCTCCTCCGCTGTTGCCTGGATTGATCGCAGCATCGGTTTGAATGAAGGACTCTATGGCATGGGAACTTTGATTTGCAGATTCGGCAGCTGGCGACTGGCTAATGATGCCAATGTTTCGTCCTTTTGCACTTATAATTCCGGCTGTCGCTGTGGTATTTAGCGAATAAGGGTAACCGACTGCCAGTACCCATTCACCCACGAGGACGTCATCTGAATTTCCAAACTTAACCACAGGTAGTCCGGAGACATCTATCTTAAGTAAAGCAAGATCGGTATTTGGATCGCGGCCCACCAGCTTGGCTTCAAATTGCCGACCATCTGGAAGTACAACAACAATCCGGGATGCATTTTCTACAACATGGTTGTTGGTTGCAATATATCCATTCTTCTCGATCAAGACCCCGGAGCCGGAGGCCTGAGCTGTTGCTTGTTCTCCATATGGAGAAGCTTCGGAGTTCGCAAACGTGCTTTTTATATGTACTACCCCAGGTGTGACTAGCCTTGCTGCGGCAACAAAATTAGTATTGCTGTTGAACCTGGCGTCCCCTGCAATATTGCTCTCGGTATCTGGACTCCCTTCTTGGTAATGACGATGCTGGTAAACTAGATAAAAACAAACGCCAATGGCGATCCAGGTAATAAGAAGTAAAATGATAAGTACAGGCTTTTTCATTAGGGTCCGATTTGTTTAAGTCAACACCCTGAAATAAAAAGAGTTTTCAATTGCCAAAACAGGCGAGCGTCACAAGATTTTACTTAGACGACGTTTTTTGATGCGTGTCCCAGATTAGTTTCCCGGTAAAAGTCTATTTTATACTTTGTGTTTGCAAAGTGGATATATAAGATATCTACTCCTGTTTGATCATTGGATTAACATTGTACCTTAGAACCGATAATAAGCAAATTTTAACCTCAGTGGAAAACTTTACTATCGATAACCAAACGTTTAATGACCTAAACATATTTTCCGAGAAAGGTGGATCAAAGTCGATTTACAATTTGTTCAAGCATACTCGGACGCTCGCCGCAAGGAAACGATTAATGGAGATAATGCAAACTCCTTCCAATAATGTGGACGAAATTACACTTAGAAGGGATGGTATTAAATATTTCCACGATAACCAGATTAGTCTAGAAATTAAAAATGAAGAAGTTGACTTAATTGAGTTTTATCTTGAAAGCCAATTCAAGGAATTCAAAAACAATCCGCTTGACGCTTTGGCGGATTATGTTACGCGTAAATCCAGCAATGATTATTATGTTATCAAGACTGCGCTCAAATACCTTATCCAACTCACAAGATACCTTCTAAAATTTATAGAAAACCATAAATCAAATCAGCCCTCTAAATATTTAAACCTCATTTTTGATCAGATAATGGACATCGTTGAGACTGGCGTACTTTTGAAGGCCATAAAACAGAGTGAGAAAAGCTTAAGTTTTATCGAAGTATGCAGATTAGACAGAGCTTTACGTGGGGCCGAAAAAGAAAATATGAAAACACTTTTGAAACTGGTCTATGAATTAGATGTCTTTGAAAGTATCGCATCAGTCGCGTCAGTAAGTGGTTTTTCCTTTCCCGTTTTTAATCAGGAAGGTCCTTTTAAGATTAACATAACTGGATTATTTCATCCATCAATCAAGAATGCAGTTAAGAACGATGTCTACCTGGATCACGAGCAAAACATTATTTTCCTATCGGGCTCTAATATGGCGGGTAAATCTTCACTGCTTAAATCCTTAGGCCTTATGATTTATCTCTCGCATCTAGGCTTTCCCGTGCCTGCAGATGCAATGGAAACCACTGTTTTCAACGGTCTGGTCACTACCATTAACCTGCCTGACAACATCAATCAAGGGTTAAGTCACTACTATACTGAAGTGAAAAGAGTAAAAGAGGTTGCAGAGAGCTTGTTGCATCGTGATAAGTTGTTTATCATCTTCGATGAGCTGTTCCGAGGCACGAATGTTAAAGATGCCTTTGATGGATCGTCACTAATTATCGCTGAACTTTCAGCTATACAGACGTCGGCTTTTATCATATCGACCCATATAATCGAACTTGCGACAGTACTCGAGAAATTCAAGAATATCTCGTTTCGGTATTTAAATACCTACTTCGAAAACCAGAAGCCGGTTTTCACGTATTTATTAAAAGATGGGATCTCTAAAGAAGCACTTGGTATGTATATTGTCCGGAACGAAGGAATCATTGAAATACTAAGGAAGGCGGCAAAAAATATTACACATCAACATTCAACAGCTCTGATAAGGATGACTTCGACGAAAGACCGTACATGATCGAGAACAGACGCTGGGACTGCCAGCAAAAGTGCCTCCGTCTAATTTCACAGTATTATTTTTAGATTTGATTTGTTGAAAAGATCTAAGCTTCTCATACATATCCGCCTCAATTTAGGTGTATACGTCCTATAGCCTCAGACCTTCACACAAGTTACCCTGCAATTGCCCGCACACTGCAAACATTAAACATTTGGAATTCTAATTGACTATGACATACAAGATAAAACAATCATCACCTTTGTTTTTCATTATGACTTTGCTGACAACAGTTTTTTCGGGGATGGCTATCTTAATTTTTTTGTCAAGTATCCAAATTTTACCAGAAGGACAACCCCTCATTTTTATTTTGTGTTTTGCTCTAATAATCGGACTCGCATATTATCTGTCAAGATTTACAGCAACCGCAGAGATTAAGATAACAATTGACGATGAAGGCGTAAAAAGACAGTGGGTGCGTCAATTTATTTTACACAGCAAACCT
>JAQBOT010000487.1 GCA_028287885.1 Pedobacter sp. | reverse complement strand
TCTGAACGTACGGGATGGTAAGATGGAGATGGCCGCAAAAAACCCAGGAAACATCACCAACTGGATTACAGATACCAATGGTAAACTCAGGCTTGCTACTTCCAGCGATGGCGTTAATGAAACCTTGCTTTACCGTGAAAATGAAAATCAAGCATTTAAACCCATTCTAACCAATAACTTCAAGACAACTTTCAATCCGATTGCTTTCTCAGAAACCAATCCGAACATCGTCTATGCGATTTCCAACGTTCACCGGGATAAGAATGCATTAGTAGAGTTGGATTGTAATACCGGACGAGAAACAAAGGTTTTGTTTGGTAATGATACTCTTAACGTAGTTGATGCCCAGTACTCAACAAGAAAGAAGCGTATGGGCTTCGTAGTTTGTGAAACCTGGAAAAAGGAGAAGCACTATCTTGATGATACAGTTGCACAATTTTACGCCAAGTTGGACAAGCTGCTTCCAAAAACAGAATCTCGTATTATAGACCGCGATCAAGCTGAAAACGTGTTCATTATTAGGACGTTTACAGATAAGAACCCCGGTTCCTATTACCTGTATTTTGCAGATAAGGGAAGCCTGAAGAAACTAAGCGATTTCAACTCGTCGATTAAACAAGATGAGATGTGTGAGATGAAGCCCATCTCCTATACCTCACGGGATGGCTTTAAGATCAACGGCTATTTAACCTTGCCACGAAACGTGCAGCCCAACAACCTGCCAGTGGTGGTTTTGCCACACAACGGTCCAGGGGGGCGTAACAGTTGGGGATATAACCCGGAAGTACAACTACTTGCGAACCGCGGATACGCAGTGTTCCAGATCAACTACAGAGGCTCTTCCGGATACGGAAAGGAGTTTATGGCAGCTGGTTTTAAAGAATGGGGCGGTAAGATAAACAACGACATAGCGGACGGCGTGAAATGGTTAATTGCTAAAAAGATAGCCAACCCAAAACGAATAGGCATCTACGGGACGGGCATCGGGGGTTATATTGCCCTAAACAGCGTGTACGCCAGTCCGGGCTTATATGCCTGCGCAGCCTCCAATTCAGGTGTCATCAACCTTTTCAGCTACCTAAAATCGATTCCTCCCTTTCTGAAAACCAACCTGCAGATGTACTACACCATCATCGGCAATCCCGTGACAGAAGTAGATTACATGCGGCAAGCCTCGCCGGTATTCCATGCAGAGAAATTTAAAGTGCCGGTGTTCATCGCACAAAATCCAGAAGATCCCCGCATCAACTCAGGCGAGGTCGTACAATTCGTTAGGGAACTAAAAAAGAGAAACGTCAGCATCACCTACTTTGAGAAGAATAAAGAGTCCCTCCCTATAAACAATGACCAAGGAAGGCGTGAATTGTATTCTGCCCTCAGCCAATTTCTTGATTTCAACCTTAAAAAGAAATAGCTTTGGAGATGGCTTCAGACAAGAATAGTGGCTATCGCAAGAACTTTGCACTGATCGTTACTTTTCTGATCCTAATTTCAGTGCTTTTCATCCTTTCTTTATTTTTAGGCTACAACTTTAGTAAAAAGTTTGTGGAGAATGAGTTTGTCTCAGAAAAAGTAAAAGTCCTGGAGGCAAGCATAAAGCCATACAATGACTTTTTCCAAAACAAGCTGCCAGAGGTATCATATTATAACGGGTACCTGGACTCTGCAACCACGGCCAAGTTTGTAGACACGCTGCTGCTTGAATATCCATTTGTTTCGAAGGTAATTTTCTACGATACTGAAGTGAGCAGCACCTTCGTTCGGGATGGGCTTAATACCGGCCACTTTTCCATCGGTCCGAAGTACGTCTATCAGTTTGGCAGCCTGGTACCCTTGGATTCAGTTAGGCTTTTTTCACGGAATGGGCATCAGCCATTTAGTCGTGGCGATGATTTCAATAGCCTAAGCATCAAACTAATCTCCTATATAGAGAATCTGGACACCACTAAGACGCCAGGGGCAGATGAGCTGTTTAGCAATTTCAGTGTGGTACGCTCAAATAAAATCACTTACCTCAACATTCCGCGCTTTGAAGATCTTAAAGTCTACAAGCAGATGATGCGTAGAAAGCTGAGTACATCGCCCGTGTACCAGCAGGATATGTTGTCCTTCTACCTTGACCCAAGCAAGATCAGGATTCTCAATTCCCGGCCTAAATTGTACCAGAACATCCGAATTGCACCTCTAACTTATGATCCGCTAGATACCTCTACAGAATACGTAAGTACAGAGATCACGCTTCCCGGGCCATTTTCAGATTACAAACTTTATTTCCTGTCCGCAAAGTCCTTTGTTGCAAAAGCGATTTTCCTGTATTTCTTACCTATAGCAATCATTCTGCTCGTTTTTTACGGTGTTCTCGTGCTCGTCGCCTTTCTAATTTACCGTAATTTGAACATCAACCACCGCATGTTTAAGCTGCAATATGATTTTGTAAACAACCTCACGCATGAGTTTAAAACCCCAGTAAGTGTCATCAAAATCGCTGGAAACAACATTAAAAGTGCAAGTTCACTATCAGAGAAGGAGCAGAAGATGTATGGAAGGATCCTGGATGAGGAGGCAGATAAACTCAACGGATTAATGAACAAGCTGCTCGCATTCACACAAATTGAAAATAAAGCGATACAACTAAACCAAGACAAAGTAAACATCGTAGATTTCATCGAAAGTACCATTGAATCTCATGTGTTTAAGTATCCCGATTTCAATTTTACCTATGAAGTTTCCGGATTCAGCACCTTTACCACAGACCCCGTGTTACTCGGTAGCCTGTTCGATAACCTGGCAGAGAACGCCTACAAATATTCTTCTCCGGGGCAAAAGTATCTGCATGTCAAAGCCTCAATCATTAAAGGTAAGGTCGTTTTCCGCTTTACCGATAAAGGAATTGGCATCCCCGCTCCGGAAATTAATAATATCTTTAAGAAGTTTTACAGGATCC
>JAQBOT010000458.1 GCA_028287885.1 Pedobacter sp. | reverse complement strand
AGAAGTCTAATGCAACGTTAAAGTTCTATCCAGAGTTAAACCACTTGCTAACCGCACAGACCGAGAAAGGCGGTTCTAAACAATATCAAACTCCAGCAAACGTCTCAGAAAAAGTTATTACTGATATTGCTACCTGGATAAAAGCTAAATAACTTATTTCCAACCGCCACCCAATGCGCGGTATAAATTCACGACTGCCTGTAGTTTCTGCAGGCGGTCGTTTACGCCACTCAATTGCGCCGCTAAAAGACTCTGTTCAGAGGTTAGTACATCGGTATAATTGGTTGCCGAACTGTACCGCAGCAATTGCTCCGTATACTCTACCGCCTTCTCTAAGGCCTGTATCTGTTTTGCACGGGAATCTTCCTTTGCAGCAGCAGCCTGGTAGGAGTACAAAGAATTTGATACTTCCTGTCCCGCGGTTAACAAAGAAAATTGAAAATCATTTAAAGCTTGCAACTGTATTGATTGTGCCCTGGTTAACCTGGCCGTATTAGCACCTTGCTGAAATATAGGCTGCGTTAAACCACCTACAATGTTGTAAAATATAGACTGGTTAAAGAAATCTTTCAATTGGAGGTTAGAGAAACCGCCGCTTGCAGTTAGTGTTAAGGCAGGGTAAAAGAACGTTCTGGCAACCTTCACATCTTCAAGCGACCTTCTAAACGCAAATTCTGCAGCCTGAACATCTGGTCTGTTTTGCAACAGTTGTGCAGGAACTCCGATCGACAACTCGGCTAATGCCTGCTGATCCGACAATTTGTTCCTTCTAATCGGGCCTGGCGCTCTACCCAGCAAGATGCTTAAAGCATTCTCAGTTTGCCGGACATCCTGCTTTAGATCAGGTATAGTGACCTCTGCGGCATAGCGGTTTGCTTCACTTTGAACTACTGCGGCACCAGTGACTACAGCACCTTCTTTCAGCGCCTTTAGCGTTTCTACATTCTCAATTCGCTTCCTTAATGTAAGCTCAGTAATTTCTAGCTGTCTGTCCAGTGCCAGTAAAACATAGTAGTTGTTGGCAATATCCCCAATCACCTGGGTTTGTATTGCACGCTTTACGGCATCAGATTGTAAATAGCTATTTAAAGCAGAACGCTTGGCGCTGCTTAATTTTCCCCAAATATCTGCCTCCCAACTTGTGCTCAATTGCAGGCGATACGTGTTGGTTAAAGTATTGATGTTGATGCCCGGGGGAAAGTTCAGACTGGCTGTCGAGCTTTTAGAACGCGTGTATGTAGCATTGAGGTCCAAACTTGGAAATAAAGCAAGTTTATTCTGCCTTAAGGTTGCCTGCGCCTGAACGATATTCTGAATTGCATTCTTCAAATCCAGATTCTGTGCCAGGCCTTCCTGAATCAGCTCCTTCAAAATCGGATCGGAGAACATGCTTTGCCAGGATCTATTGGCAATGGAGGCTGTATCCGTTGAGGCACTTTCACGATACAGCCCGGCAGTAATTACATTTGGCCGTTCGTATGTTTTACTCACCTTACAGGAAGCAAACACAGCAGCACAAAGCGTCACTGCAACAATCCCATTTCTATATCCTTTGTTCATTGTTAAGATTCTTTTATATACATCCAAATCAATCATGTATGTTAAATTAAGTTGTCCTGTCTACAACATCTTCATCAGCATCTGCATCGCCATAGTAGTTCTTAGCCGGTCCGCTGATTTTTTCCTGTAAACTTTGGAAGATGACAAACAGTACCGGAATAACAAACAAACCAAGAACAGTACCGATCAACATCCCTCCTACGGCACCTGTACCAATAGATTTGTTACCAATTGCACCTGCCCCTGTTGAGAACATCAATGGAAGTATTCCAAATATAAAAGCGAACGACGTCATCAGGATTGGACGGAATCGTGCAACTGCACCATCAATCGCCGACTTGATGATTGGCATTCCATTCCTTCTTCTCTCCAAGGCAAACTCCACGATCAGGATCGCATTCTTAGCGAGCAATCCAATAAGCATGATCAGAGAGATCTGAAGATAGATGTTGCTATTTAAACCGAATATTACCGAGAAGAAATAAGCACCGGCCAATCCGAACGGTAGGGAAAGTAATACGGCAAAAGGCAGAATGTAACTTTCATATTGAGCACTCAAAAGAAAGTAAACAAACACCAAACACAAGGCGAAAATAAAGATGGTCTGACTACCTGATGCAAGTTCTTCCCTGGTTAAACCCGAGAAATCGTAACCATAACCTGCCGGCAGGTTTGTTGCAGCTACTTCCTGGATTGCCTTAATTGCGTCACCTGAGCTGTAACCCGCATTTGGTGCACCGGTTACAGCAATAGAGCTGAACAGGTTGAACCTGGAGATAGACTCGGGGCCGTATACGCGCTTCATCTTTACGAAGGTTGTAATTGGCGCCATCTGGCCGCTACTCGTGCGGACAAAGATTTTGCTTAAGCCCTCCGGATTGGTTCGGTATGAATAATCTGCCTGAATCATTACACGGTATTGCTTTCCGAACTTATTAAAGTTGGAAGCATAAAGACCACCATAATAACCTTGCATGGTACTCAATACAGAATTCACCGTAACACCCGCTTCTTTACATTTCTCCAGATTTACGTCCATCAAATACTGAGGGAAGTTTGGATTGAAAGAAGTAGTCGCATATTGTATTTCTTTCCGCTTGGCAAGTGCAGCAAGGAAATCCGTATTTACTTTAAATAATTCTGTTGTGCTGTGCCCACCACGATCTTGTAACTGGAATTCGAAACCACCACTCTGGCCAAAGCCCTGAATGGTTGGCGGGGAAATAAAGAAGATACTCGCGTCGCGGATGCCGCTGGTCTTAGCAAATAACTTACCGATAACTTCATTGATACCCCCCTCACGTTCCTCCCAGGGCTTAAGTTTTAAAATTACCATGCTGTAAGCACTTCCGGCACCTGCCGTAAAGTTTTGTCCGACAATACGTAGCGTGTTCTTAACTTCTGGAAGCGTGTGTGCCAGACTATCTACCTGTTTTGCAATAGCCGTAGAACGCTCCATAGAAGAAGCAGGAGGCAAACTGATGTTAGCGAAAATACTGCCCTGATCTTCTGCTGGAACAAAAGCTGATGGCGTTGTTTTCATCATGAAAAAAAGACCTGCGGCAAATACGACAATAGCTGACACAGGGATCCACTTTCTGCCGGCAAGAAACAATACAGAGCGTTTGTACTTGGTCGTAATATTAGCAAAGGCAACATTAAAAGCCGTATAAAAGCGCTGTAAAAAACCACTGTGTTTCTCGTCGCCTTCATGTGGTTTCAAAAATAAGGCGCATAAGGCCGGACTCAACGTCAAGGCATTTACTGCAGACAATAGAATTGCGACGGCCAGGGTGATACCAAACTGCTTATAGAATACTCCCGTTGATCCCGTAATAAAAGTAACCGGAATGAATACTGCAGCCATGACCAAGGTAATGGAGATGATTGCACCAGAAATCTCATTCATGGCGTCAATACTTGCCTTTCTTGCGGATTTATATCCGGTGTCCAATTTCGCATGGACAGCCTCGACGACAACGATCGCATCATCCACCACAATACCAATGGCGAGAACAAGGGCGAACAAGGTGAGCAGGTTTATCGTAAAACCGAATAAATTTAAAAAGAAGAAGGTACCAATAATCGCAACCGGGACGGAGATTGCAGGTATAAGTGTGGATCTGAAATCCTGAAGGAAAATAAACACCACAATAAACACCAGGATAAATGCTTCAATAAGCGTATGGATTACCTTTTCGATAGAGGCATCCAGGTTCTCATTAACGTCAACAAGCGTTGTATATGCTACACCCTTCGGAAATGCCTTAGCGGCAGTTTCAATAATCTTCTTTGATTCATTGATTACATCCCTGGCATTTGATCCCGGGGTCTGACTTACAGCCACACCCACCGACTGCAAGCCATTGGTCATGATGTTGGACGTATAACTCAATGCACCCAGTTCTATGCGGGCAACATCTTTCAATCGCAAGAGCTGTCCATTTCCAGCAGCCTTAACAACGATGTTTTCAAATTCCTGTACGGTCGTTAACCTGCCTTTATATTTAATAACGTATTGGAAGGATTGCTCGCCACTCTCGCCAAATTTACCCGGTGCAGCTTCAATATTCTGTTCTGCTAGTGCAGCAGAGATATCACTTGGCACCAGGCTGTACTGAGACATCACGTCTGGCTTTAGCCAGATCCGCATGGAGTAATCCTTAGATCCAAACACCCTGGCCTCACCTACGCCGGTTACACGCTGTATCTGCGGAACCAGGTTAATCTTAGCGTAATTTTGCAGGAAGGTTTGATCATACGCCTTATCTGTACTGTAAAGCGCAAAAATTAGCAGGTTACTACTTTGACTCTTTGTCACCGTAACCCCGGCCTGCGTAACCTCCTGAGGTAAAAGGCTGGTTGCCCGGGATACCCTGTTCTGCACGTTTACCGCAGCTAAATCCGGGTTTGTACCTACTTTAAAGAAAACACTAATGTTCGCCGTTCCTTCATTGGTGGCTGAAGAAGTCATGTAAGTCATGTTTTCGACACCATTGATCTGCTCCTCCAAGGGAACAACAACACTTTTCAAAACGACGTCTGCATTGGCTCCAGAGTAACTTGCCGACACCTGAACGGTCGGAGGAGCGATATCTGGATATTGTGAAATTGGCAGCGCAATAAGCCCGAGAATCCCGAGTATTACAATAATCACCGAGATTACTGTGGAGAGCACCGGGCGCTCTATAAATCTTTTAAACATCCTTTACTTATTTTACGTCTGCGTATATGGTATCTGCATTGGCCGGTGTGGGTTTAATTTTAGTCCCTTCTTTCAGCGTTGCAACACCTTCAATAACAATTCTGTCTCCTGCTTTTAACCCGCTGTCAACCACGAAGAACTGACCTGCAGTATTTTCTCTAATTTGAATGGGTACATTGTGCGTAATGCTGTCTGCGCCAACTGCTACTACAAAACGCTTGTCCTGCAACTCAAAAGTTGCACTCTGTGGAACCAGGATTCCATCATTTACTGCACTTGGTATCCGCACAGTCGCACTGCTTCCACTGCGGATCATGCCAGCTGGATTCGGAAACGTTGCACGTACATTCACGGAACCCGTTGCTGTATTAATCAGTCCATTTACCGTCTCAATCCTACCTGTGTGATTATATAAAGTTCCGTCGGCAAGCAATAGTGACACTGGGGGTAGCTTTTTTATTTGTTGGGCGAAAGAAATGCGGCGAGTGTCTCTGCTGAATTCTAGCAAAAGCTTTTCATTAACTGCGAAATAAGCAAACACATTTCCGATGCTGGATACGGTGGTCAGCGGCTCTGTTGTTGCGCTGCTTACCAGACTTCCCAAACGGAAGGGAATTGATCCAACTACACCATCAACGGGGCTTGTGATAGACGTATAGCCGAGGTTGGTCCTTGCATTAGCCAATGCTGCTCTAGCCTGCGCGAGTCTCGCCATTGCGGCCTGGTAGGTATACTGAGCAGACTCCAATTCGAATTTACTTACGATATCACGCTCTACCAAAGGCCGCACCTTATTAACGGCCATGTTTGCTGCACTTACATCTGCTTGTGCACTGGCAATGCTGGCTGCTGCAGTTCGAACTTCTTGTTCATATTGAGGTGCACTTATGCGAAACAACAATTGTCCTCGTTTTACCACCGCACCCTCGTCAACATAGATCTTGTCTACATATCCATCTACCTTTGGTCTGATCTCAATGTTTTGCTGTCCCTGGATGCTTGCGGGATACTCCGTATTTAAAGTGGCATCTCTGGGCTTCAATTCTAACACTTTGAAATCCTTCACTTGATTGGCGCCAGCAGCAGCCTGCGCGGCCTGGTCATTTTTGCCAGCACAGGAACTAAATACTGCGCCAACCAAGATGATCAGGGCCAAATGCATTGATTGTCTCATTTTATAGCTGGAATTATTATTGACTAACATGTTGTAATTCATATTGCAGATCTGCAGTTAATTTAAGTATTGTGCGACCGCTGGCTTAAGCGAAAAAATACCTTACATAAAGATACTTTTCAAACGTTAATAATTAACACAAAAAAGCTGACGCGGTTTATTAAATATTACCCCTCATTACTGAAAAAAAACAAATGTATACCCTGTCAATTAACGAATTATCATTAAAGTGCAATTTCGAGGAAAGTATCAAACAGGTTACTTTAGTGTTCTGAGTTTTGCTTAAGATATTGCAAAACCAAACTGGCTGTTCTTGCCGAGGCTCCTGGCTTACCCATAAGGTCAGACAGTTCTTTATAATCGGATAACATCTTTTCTCGGGAAGCCCCGGAAATCAGACTATTAACAACAGAACTGAGTATTTCAGAATTGCATTGTTCCTGGATTAACTCCTGAACAACTTCTCTGTCCATAATTAAGTTAACCAGAGAGATAAAGCGAATCTTGATCAGCATGCGGGCGATGGCAATGCTAATGGTTCCGCCTTTATAAACAACCACTTGTGGCACATGGAACAAGGCGGTTTCCAGCGTAGCTGTACCTGAAGCCACAACAGCTACATGCGCAACATGCAATAGGTCGTATGTTCTGCCAAATAGCAGCTTAACCGGTTTATCGCCGATGAAAGTTGCATAATAAGCCGCATTAAAGCTTGGTGCACCGGCAATGATAAACTGCTGCGCTGGGTATTGATCGGTAAGGCTAAGCATAACCGGAAGCAGACGTTCAATTTCCTGCTTGCGACTTCCTGGTAACAAAGCGATGATCTGTTTATCTGTAGCCCCAACCTCAGCCATGAAATTCGGGTCAGGATTAAAAGCCGCAATCTCATCGAGCAATGGATTACCAACATAGTCGATATCCATATCCCAGCCCTTGTAAAAAGCAACTTCAAAAGGTAGAATACAGAACATTTTGTCTACCACCTTCTTTATTTTTAAAACACGCTTTTGATTCCATGCCCAAACTTTAGGTGATATATAGTAGCAAACCTTGATGCCATTTCTTTTGGCGAATTCTGCAATTTTAAGGTTGAAACCAGGAAAGTCAATCAGAATCAAAACATCAGGATCATAGTCCAGCAGGTCTTGTTTGCAACGCTTGAGATTCTTTAAGATTGTTCGTAAATTAAGTAGCACTTCCGTAAAGCCCATAAAGGCCATATCTGCGTAGTGCTTTACGAGTGTGCCGCCCTCCTGCTGCATTTTATCACCCCCGAAGTACCTGAAAGTGGCTTGCGTGTCGGCATTCTTTAGCGCCTTCATTAAATTGGCACCGTGCAGATCGCCCGATGCTTCGCCAGCGACCAGGTAATATTTCATGATTTAGAAACCTTGTATATGAAAAAGGCGAAAGCCCAAATGAAAGTGGCACTTAAGATACCCCGGCCAAGACTTTCCTGGTCTTTTCTAAAAAACATCTTTAAGAGAATAGCATTTACCCCTATGCAGCCAATTAGCAACAAATCTGCCTTAGCCAAATAAGATACTTGATGCATGATGAACCAGGTTATTCCAATCAGGACACCCGGAACGATCATCCCTATTCCGAAGCCAACAAATACCGAATCTTTTAAATGATTAAACATTGAAATTCCATGAGTTTAAAACACCAATAGCATGGTGTGCGGTAAGATCAAACTGCACCGGAACAACGGATACATAGCCGTTTTCAAGTGCCCAAACGTCTGTGTCTTCGCCTTTATCAAAATTCTGAAATACACCCGTTAACCAATAGTACGGACGGCCATAAGGATCACTTCTCTCATCAAACTCCTCTGCCCATTTTGCATTGGCTTGGCGACAAATCTTAATCCCTTTTAGGTTTGCACCCTTAGGAAAGTTAACATTCAGTAAGGTAGCAGGAGGTAAACCATTGGCAAGTACTTGTTCTGAGATGCTTTTAATAAACTTCTTGGAATGGCTGAAGTCTGCTTCCTGCGAGAAATCATCCAATGAAAATCCGATAGATGGAATAGACTCAATTGCACCTTCCACCGCAGCCGACATGGTGCCGGAGTAGATCACATTTATCGAATTATTTAAACCGTGGTTGATGCCTGACACACAAAGATCCGGCTTTTTACCCTTGAAAATTTTGTTAACTGCAAGCTTTACACAATCCACTGGCGTGCCGGAGCACTTATACATTTCTACGCCTGGATAAAGATCTACCTTATCAAAACGTAAAGGTTTACCAATGGTGATTGCATGTCCCATTCCCGATTGTGGCCCATCTGGAGCCACAACCACCACATTCCCCAGTTCTTGCATTACTTCAATCAGGTTCTTAATGCCTGGAGCAGTAATACCGTCATCATTTACCACCAATATATTTGGTTTTGAATGTTCTTTCTTCATCGATCTTTATGTTTTCAGCAAAAAGCAGGTTAGTTTTAAGACTTATTATTTCTCAAATAAGCTTTTTTATTGATTTGAAAATAATGCCTAAAAGTACAAGATTTCAGTACAACCTCTAGGATTAATCCACATTCAGTCTATATTTGGTTATAACTCAATGAACATGAATAAAAAATTACTACTCATCGCAGGGTTCCTTCTTACCGGCAGCAGCCTGATGGCTCAAACCGGATATCAATGGAAAACTGCAGCCTCTGGTGGATATACGTACAAGTATGTCAGCAACGATCCGATTAACGCACGTTTTTACACCCTGAAGAACGGATTAACAGTTGTGCTATCGCCAAATACAAAGGAGCCAAATATCGAATTCCGCATGGCTGTCCGTGCAGGTAGCAACACGGATCCTAAAACCCACACTGGTTTAGCGCATTACCTGGAGCACATGCTTTTTAAAGGAACAGACAAATTCGGCACTACAGACTTTGCTAAAGAAAAACCCTACCTGGATAAGATTGATGCCTTGTATGAAAAATACAATCAAACAACTGATTCGGTAAAGCGCAAAGAAATCTATGCGCAAATTGATAAAACCTCTGGAGAAGCATCCAACGTCTCCATTGCCAATGAATATGATAAAATGATGAAAAGCATCGGCGGCCAGTCTTCCAATGCACATACCTGGTATGAAGAGACGGTTTACAACGAAGACTTTCCTTCTAATGCCGTAGATAAATTCCTGGCCCTACAATCTGAGCGCTTCCGCAATCCAATTTTAAGGATTTTCCATACGGAACTGGAAGCAGTTTATGAAGAGAAAAACAGATCATTGGATAACGATGGCAGCAAGCTTTATGAACAAACTGCAAACCTGCTGTTCCCGACACACAATTACGGTCAGCAGACCACTATTGGAACCATTGAGCACCTGAAGAACCCTTCATTGCTGGAAATCAAAAAATACTACCAGAAATACTACGTTCCGAACAACATGTCTGTCATCCTTTCCGGTGATTTCAACCCAGACGTGATGATCAAGAAAGTGGATGAGGCATTTGCATACATGCAGCCGAAGCCACTTGCATTGTACAATCCAGCAGCCGAAAAACCTTTAACTTCTATCCAAACGGTTGATGTATATGGTCCAAGCGCAGAAAATATGATGATCTTATATCGCGGTTATGCAGAAAATACCCGCGAAAGCTTAATGCTTGATTTGATCTCTAGTATTCTGGCGAATGGTAAAGCTGGTTTGCTTGACATTAACCTGAACAAGCAGCAAAAAGTATTGAGAGCTTCAGCATACTATCAGCAGATGAAAGATTATGGTCAGTTTGCACTTACGGTGCAGCCAAAAACCGGACAAACGCTGGAGCAAGCTAAAGAACTTCTTTTGGAGCAGATTGCCTTGCTAAAGAAAGGCGCCTTCGACGAAAGTTTGATTAAAGCCACTGTTGCGAACACCAAGCTTGGCTTATTGCAGGCATTGGACAACAACAACTTCCGTGCAGAAACCATTTCAAATGAGTTTATATTAAGTCGTGGTGCCGACTGGAATAAGACTCTAAACAGTCCGGATGCCATGGCTAAAATCACTAAGAAAGAGGTTGTGGACTTTGCCAACAAGTTTTTTGTTAACGCTTATATTATCGGATACAAACACAAAGGCGAAGACAAATCAACTGCTAAGGTTGTGAAACCGGCCATTACGCCGATTAACGCAAATGCAAATGAGACCTCCGCCTTCACCAAAAGCGTGATTGACATGCCGGTTAAGCCCATTGAACCTAAGTTCCTGGATTACAAGAAAGATTTGAACTTTGGTAAGGCAGGTATTGCAGACGTGATTGCGGTACAAAACAAGGAAAATAGCTTGTTCCGTCTATCTTACCGCTTTGATTTCGGTTCATACAACTATAAACTTTTGCCTTATGCTGCGCAATACCTAAACTTTCTTGGTACAGACAAGTATAGCGCAGAAGAAATCAGCAAGCAGTTCTACAACATTGCATGTACCTACAGCATGAATGTTGGCAATGAAGTGGTAACCATTAACATTAGCGGCTTACAGGAGAACTTTGATCAGGCAGTGAAATTGGTTGAAGAAGTTCTTGCCAACTGCAAGCCAAATGAACAAGCCTTGGTTGAACTGAAAAGCCGGATTTTAAAGAGCAGACAAAACACGAAATTAAACAAGTCGGCAATCTTAAGCGGTTTGGTTACTTATGCCCAATACGGTCCGAAGAATCCTTTGAACAACGTGTTGACAAACGATGAGGTTAATAAAATAACATCAGAGGAGTTGATGTACATTTTCCACAACATCAACAACTATGAGCATACCATTACCTATTTCGGCCCTAAAACTTTACCAGCTTTCCAGGCTGATATTGCAAAGCTGCACGCTTTACCAAAAGCATTTACACCTGCAGCACCGGCAACTGAGTTTGCCTATACAAATACAACAGCAAACCAGGTGTTATTTGCAAACTATGACATGGTGCAGTCTGAGATCAGGTGGTTCCGTAACGATGGAAAGTATGATCCTGCATTGGCTGGTCAGGTTGACCTGTTTAACAGCTACTTCGGCGGCGGCATGGGTTCTATTGTTTTCCAGACCATTCGCGAATCTAAAGCTCTGGCATATTCTACAAATGCTTACTATTCGACGCCAGATACGAAAGAGAAAAACAATGCTATGGTGGCGTATGTGGGCAGTCAGGCAGATAAAATGACTGAGGCTGTTAACGGAATGAATGAATTGCTTACAGATTTACCTCAATTGGAAAAGTCTTTTGAAGGTTCAAAAAGTAATGCATTGAATGCCATTCAAACGGAGCGGATCACCAAAGATGGCATCATATACAGTTATTTCGCGGATCAGAAGTTAGGTTTAGACCATGACTCGAGAATTGATCGTTATAACGGAATTAAGCCGTTGAGCTTTACTGATCTGAAATCTTTTCATTCAAATCACGTTGCAAACAAGTTTTATAACTATTGTATTGTAGCTTCTAAAAATAAAGTTAAGGTTGAAGACATGCAGAAATTTGGACCAGTGACGGAACTAACATTGGAGCAGATTTTTGGGTACTAAGGTTTAGATTATGTGCGGCTAGTCAGCCGTGATTGGAAGGGTCTGTATCAGTAAAATGATACAGACCCTTTTTTCTGGTACGTATTTTTCCTTTGCGCCTG